>JADFQA010000011.1 GCA_022562055.1 Acidobacteriota bacterium
TATTGAGTCGTGGATGTCGCGGGCGATCCGCTCGCGATCTTCGATGAGGGCAAGGTGACGGATGCGTCGCTGCATGCGCGATGTGTTGACGGCGGATCCAGCGATCACGGCGAGTCCTTCGACGAGTACTTGGTCTTCTTCCGTGAAGCCGCCGTCCTTCTCGGTGAGGTACAAGTTCCCGAAGACTTGGCTGCCGGCACGGATCGGAACTCCGAGGAACGCTTGCATGGGAGGATGGTCAGCGGGCCAACCAGAGCTGTCCGGGTGCTCGCTGATGTTGGCAATCCTGACTGTTTTCGCGGTGCGCGTGATGGTTCCCAGGACCCCCACCCCGGATGGGGGTTTCCCGATCTTGTCGGCTACCTTGGGACTTACCCCGATTTGGAGGAACTCAATGAGTGCCCCGTCGCGTCCGATGACGCCGAGGGCACCGTACTTCGCACCCGAAACTTGCATCCCTGTTTCGATGACCTGGCGTAATAGCTCCGTAAGATCAGTATGCGACATTGCAGCGGCGGCGCCCCTGACGAGGTTGAAAAACTTTTCCTGGCGGAGGAATTCCTGTGGCATGGGTACAGGATACTCCGCTTGTTCCTGGGGCCCCCATCGGTGTTTGCCCTAGGGGCATTTGGCCCTGTGGGATTTGGCAACGCAGGGAGTAGCCTGAACCCATGACAGAGAAACCGCCAGTTCGGGTGCTACTTGTAGACGACCATGAGGTGGTGCGCAAGGGGTTACGTGCACTTCTCGAAGCGGCGGGCGGATTCGATGTTGTGTCAGAGGCGGGTTCGGTGGTCGAAGCGGTCCGCCGGGTCGGTTATGACTCTCCCGAAGTCGTCGTAATGGACGTCCGGCTTCCCGACGGATCAGGTATCGATGCCTGCCGAGAAATCCGCAAGAGATGGCCCGACGTCAAAGTTCTGATACTGACCTCCTACGCGGATGAAGAGGCGCTTGTCGGCGCAATCCAAGCAGGGGCTTCCGGATACGTTCTGAAACGGATCCGTGCTGATGAGTTAGCGGAGAGTATCCAGCGTGTTGCTGCAGGAGAGTCTCTCCTCGACCCAATAATGACCGAGCGACTGTTCACAAGAATTCGCGGCGGCAATTCTGACCCGCTGCTGGCGCGGCTCTCTCCTCAGGAGCGGCGCACTCTCGATCTTATCGCTGCGGGGATGACGAACAAGCAGATCGCCAAACAGATGTTCCTCGCTGAGAAGACGGTAAAGAACTATGTATCAAACATGCTCTCCAAACTTGGGATGAGCCGTCGCAGCGAGGCAGCAGCATACGCTGCCCGCCTCTCTGTGGGATCCCAAGTTCGCTACCCCACCGAAACGTGGGGCGAAGAGCAGCCCTAAGAGGATGACACCCGCCAGTACTTGATGTAATGACCACGAATGTCCTGACGATCGGCCCCGACGAGCCATCAAAGGCAGCCGCTCGGATTATGATTGCCAAAGGTGTTAGCGGGCTCCCTGTTGTTGACAGCGATAACAACGTCATCGGTATCGTGACCGAGGCGGACTTCGTTGTTCAGATAGCCGCGCGTAGCGTTGTTCAACAACATCGCTTTTTCGGTACCGGTAAGTCTCGGAAACGCATTGACATCGTGCGCGATATGATGACTGCTACGCCTGTTGTTATCACGAGTGACGCTCGGATCGCCGATGCGGCACAGGTCATGAACGATCGCCGCGTTAAGCGCCTTCCTGTCGTGTCAAGTGACGGCGCGCTGATCGGCATAATCTCACGGGCCGATATCGTTGGGGCTTACGCACGACCAGACGAAGTCATTGAAGACGCGGTCAGGCAAGATGTTATCAAACGTATTCTCATGATTGATCCGGATGAGCTTGACGTTTCGGTCGTTGAAGGTGTCGTGTCAGTGGCCGGGCGAGTTGACACGCGAAGTGACGCGCAACTGTTAGAAGAACTGACCTTACGCATTGAGGGTGTCGTTGTTGCTGACATCAACGTTGAATGGCGACACGGCGAATCGATCGTGTAACGATCTCACCACAGTGGGTAGGTGGGACTCCCAGAGGTTCGCCGGGTGTCCCGCGGCGGCACCCTATGGCGGAGGTGTTCTGGGTCCAATTCGGCTCGCTGGATCTCTTGGAGGTGGGTCACGGGCAAAATGACCAAGCGTACGTTGGGACGAGCCGAAGCGACGCGGAGCATTCTGGCGCCGCCGCACGTGGAATCGGTCCACCCGACCCGTCTGCGGCTATCACCCGCTGCTGCCGGTGAGATACTTTCGGATGATTTCGAGATGAGCAGAATCATTGGGGCGAGAGACGATGTTCTTCTAGGTCACCACGGTGTCGGGCGGGGCGAACGGGAGGCCGTCGATCATGTTCGCCCGGGATATGAGATCGGGGGCGTCGACATCGCCGTACGCCCCGCCCAGTACCGAGCGTGATGGTGCCGTCTTCAATGGAGATGATGTACACGCCCTCCGTCTCGAGAAATGAGAGCTTCCCGAACCGTCTCGCCCGATCCCAGGTCTCGGGTAGGCAAATGATATCGAGATCATTCTCAAGCGGGATGATCCCCCGAGCAATCATCGGTCCCGACCCAAAAATCACCCACGTTCCGGCTAGCAGTTGAAGCTCCCTGACACGTTCGAAGAGAGGATGGTCGAGGCGGTGATCCATGTGGCAGCCTACCGCTGGGTCGCGCGCCGATGGCGCCCAGGGATGTTGCATCTTGGCCGACGCGCCTCTTGTCGATATGGCATAAATGTGGCATAGTTATGCCATGGCAAGGATACGAGTGAGTACGACAGTGGATGAAGAGTTGCTGAGTGACGCGCGGGAACTCCGGTTGGGGTTGAATGATGCGGCATTGCTTGACGAAGCACTTGCGGCGTTGCTCGCGGTGCACCGGGCGACTCAGATCGACGCCGCTTACGCCGCCTATGATCGGCAACCGCTCGATCAGGCAGACGAGTGGGGCGATCTCGTTTCGTTTCGTGATGCTGCGGCCGGGTCGTGAAGGGCCTTCCGCAACGCGGCGAAATCTGGTGGTGCGACCTTCCGGATATAGCTCGTCGCCCAGTTGTCGTGCTGTCACGGGATGCGGCAATTCCGAGACTTCGACGTGCCATGATCGCCCCTTGCACTACAAACATTCGTGGGCTTCCGAGTGAAGTTGTGCTCGAGCCAGGTGAGGATCCGATTCCGCTGCGATCTGCGGTGAATCTGGACTCCCTAGAAAGTGTCGCTGTCGGTACTCTCACAGATCGGCTCGGCCGTCTCGGTAGCGACCGGATGCGCGAGGTTTGTGCAGCTCTAGCTATTGCTGTGGACTGCCAACCCTGAGACGGTCTGGTTTCTGTTTCGTCAGATGAAGGCTGGCCCTTGTCCGTCGCTGCCGGTGGTGGGTGATGAGGCGGTAGCGAGGTCTGGTATGCCCTCGCTACCGGCAACACCGAACATACGTTCGACTAGGCTGTTCGGATGGCACGGTATGCGGAACTGCATTGTCATACGAATTTCTCGTTTCTTGACGGGGCTTCCCACCCGGCCGAGTTGGTGCATCGCGCCGCAGAACTGGGTTATGAGTCCTTGGCCATCACCGACCACGACGGGTTTCGTGGAGTTGTCAAGATGCACGCCGCCGCTGTGCAGATCGGGCTTCCGATTGTGTACGGCACGGAGATCGGTCTCCCACGCAACCGGGATGAGCAGCCCCGCAAACCAAAAACGAAGCGCCACCCCAAGGAGATCCCGTTTCGGCGCCGTGGTCGTAACAAACGGATGCATGGTTCTAAACCGACGTCCAAGGCTCCAACCGATCATCTAATTCTGCTCGCCCCCGACCCCGACGGGTATGTTGCGATCTCCCGTTTTGTCACCCAGGGGCAGTTCAACGGGAAGAAAGATGAACCAAGGTACACATTCTCAGACCTCGAGTCCGCTGCGCGACACGGCAATCTTGTCGCGCTTACCGGCTGCCACGACGGTGCGGTCCCCAGAGCGGCACAGCGGGGTGATATCGTCGGGGCCGTTCGGGCAGCGCAGATTCTCAAAGGCATCTTCGACGACCGGTTGTACATTGAACTGTCGCACCACGGTATGCCGGAGGACGACATCCGCAACGAGATCCTCGCCGAAGTGGCGCTCCGACTTGGCCTTGCAACGGTTGCGACAAACAATGTGCACTACGGCTATCGATCCGAGGCCAAGATCGCCGACGTTCTCTCGGCTATTGGAGGGCGCCGCAACCTCGACGAGGCTGACGGGTATCGCACGGCAAGCGACCTGCGTTATCTTCGTTCACCCGAGGAGATGGTTGCCCGGTTTGCCCGCTATCCGGGGGCAGTTGAACGAGCCGCCGACCTGGGGCGCGACCTGGCATTCGACCTCACGCTGATTGCCCCCGAACTCCCCGATTTTCCGATGCCGGGATCGTTCACCACGGAGGACGAATACCTCCGTCACCTTGTGATGGAGGGTGCCAAGGAGGTGTATCCAGGTCTCGACGGTGGTATCGCCCCGAATGCGATGCAACGGATGGAGCATGAACTTGGTGTTATCGAAGAGCTCGGATTTGCAGGTTTTTTTCTCGTTGCATGGGACATCGTGCGGTTCGCCCGCTCCAAGGATATCTACTGCCAGATCCGTGGTTCGGGTGCCGATGCAGCGATCTGCCGGTGCATCGGCCTCACCCGTGTTGACCCGATTCGACTCAATCTGCCGTTCGAACGGTTCCTCTCATCAGAACGGGGTCGCCCGCCTGACATCGACATTGACTTTGAAGCCGATCGCCGCGAGGAAGTGATCCAGTACTGCTACCAGCGGTACGGTCGTGAACGCGCCGCAATGGTGTCGAACGTGATCACCTACCGCGCCAAGTCCGTGCTTCAGGACGTTGGTAAGTCGTTTGGTCTCACCCAGGCACAGGTGAACGGTCTCACCAGGTATCTCGACCATCGCAGCGCCAAGGAGTTACGTGACGTGGTGGATCTCCCCGAGGGATTGACTGCTGATTTCATTTACGACTTCTGCAAACGGCTCGACGGGTTTCCTCGCCATCTCGGCATCCACTCTGGGGGGATGGTGGTTGCGCACCGTCCGCTGTGGGAGATGGTGCCGATGGAGTGGGGGCGCATGGAGGACCGTACCGTACTCCAGTGGGACAAGGACGACTGCGCCGCGATGGGGATCGTGAAGTTTGACCTGCTCTCCCTTGGTGCGCTCAACGCTTTGCATCTCACGGTTGATGCGATTCGCGACGTCCACGGTGTCGACATTGATTTGGCAACCATCCCCCAGGAACCGGTTATTTACGACATGTTGACCAAGGCGGATACCGTCGGTATTTTCCAGATCGAATCTCGTGCCCAGATGGCAACCCTGCCAAAGATGAAACCGCGTACCTTCTATGACCTTGCCATTGAGGTGGCATTGATCAGGCCAGGTCCGATCCAAGGCAACTCGGTGCACCCGTTTCTGCGCCGCCGCAACGGTGAGGAACCCGTGCGGTATCCCCACCCAAAGACAGAGCCGATCCTTCGCAAAACCCTGGGTGTCCCCGTGTTCCAAGAGCAGTTGATGGAGATCGTCAGAGTGTGTGCCGGGTTCACACCGGGCCAATCCGACAGGTTACGCCAGGCAATGACACACAAGCGGTCCGACGAAGCAATGGAGAAACTCCGTGACGAGGTGTACGAGGGGATGACGGCCAACGGGATTACCGGTGCGAGTGCCGACGAAATCTGGGAGAAGCTTCAGGGGTTTGCATCGTTCGGTTTCCCCGAGAGTCACTCAGTGTCCTTTGCGTATATTGTGTATGCGGCGTCGTGGTTGAAGTACCACTGGCCGACCGAGTTCTTTATGGGTCTGTTGAATGCTCAGCCGATGGGGTTCTACTCACCAAACTCGCTGATGCAGGATGCCATGCATCACGGTGTGGTCATGTTGCCACCCGATGTGAACGAGTCATGGTTCGATTGCACCGTCGAGCCCTTTCACGCCGAAACGGACGATATTGCGCAGTATTTGGGGATGTCGTGGCGGCGGGGAAGAGGGGCGCTCGACGACCCGATTCGGCTCGCCAGTGCTTTACGAATCGGGTTGCGGTACGTCAAGAACCTGGGGGATGCCGAGATCACCAGGGTTGAGGCTGCACGGATTATTGGCGGGCCGTTTGCCTCACCGGAGGACCTTGCCCAACGCACCGGTCTCAACGAGTCGGCGCTCGAAGCGCTCGCTGCATCGGGTGCCATGGTGTCGCTTGGGGTTGAGCGCCGTGAGGCCATTTGGGCAGCCGGGGCGCTCGGTCGTCTGGGGCCGGACAAGCTGGCTTTGATCGAAGGAGTCGAAGCCCCGAAGCTGAAACCCATGAACCCGGTTGAGGAGATGCAGGCCGATCTTTGGTCGACCGGGATTTCGCCGTATCACCCTGTGGCCTTCATCAGGGACCGGCTCAAGAATATTGGCTGCCTCACTGTTGAAACCACGCTGAACCAGCGCCGCAACCAGAAGGTCGTCAAGGTTGGTGGCATGATCACTCACCGGCAGCGCCCGTCAACCGCAGCCGGGGTGCGGTTTATCAACCTCGAAGACGAGACAGGGCTGCTGAATGTTGTTGTGTTGCCACCGGTGTGGGATGCGAATTATGAGGTCGCCCGCAAGTCGATCGGTGTCGTGATTGAGGGGCGGCTCGAATATCGCGATGGGGTGACGAATTTGGTAGCCCAACATTTCACCGAATGGCCGCTGGAGGCTGCAGTACCCCGAAGCCGCGACTTCCGATAACCCACACTCTGGATTCTGGCGCTTTCTCCGACCGTATACGGTCGTATTTAGCGCCAGAATCCGAAATTAGATGCCGGGGAGGCGGAAGTTTCCGGCTGTGAACAGTCTTGGGTGCAGAACGAACGTGACGGAGCCGCGGGCCTGCGGGGCATCGGTCCAACGATTGATAGCTAGATCAATTCCGACTGCGGTTGCAGTCTTGACTTGTACGGCACCGCCGGTGAGCAGGAACACAAGTTGGCCCCAGGTGGGCTGGTGGCCAACGACCATGAGGGTGTCTACTTCGGTTGGCGCGGTGGCGATCACAGCGAGTGCGGTATAAACCGTTGCACCGTACAATTCGTCGGAGATTGTGATCGATGCGTCCCACGAGCCGACCGAAGCCGCAACTTCGGTCGTGGTTCTGGCCCTCGTCGCCGACGACGTAATGACATGTTGTGGCGCCTGCCCCATCTTTGCGAGCGCAACACCCATGATGCGCGCCGAGCGAAAACCGCGTCGGTTGAGCGGCCTCTCATGATCTGGAGTATTGGTCTCCCAATCTGACTTCGCGTGTCGCATAACGATCAGCCGTTTCATGACACCAGCCGTTCCATCACGTAGTCGAGCGCCTGCGTGGTGCGTTCGATGTCTGCCGGCTCGATGCCGGGGAAACAAGCGATACGAAGCTGGTTGCGTCCGAGTTTTCGGTAGCCACCGATATCGAGAATCCCATTGGCCCGACAGATAGCAACGATGTCGTCCGCGTCGATGCGGTCGTCGATATCGAGCGTGACGACGGTCGGTGAGCGGAACGCCGGTTCAACGAACGGCGTGACAAGATCGTGCGAATCGGCCCAGGAGTACAGGGTTCCCGACGACGTCAGGGAGCGTTCCGCAGCCCATGTGAGTCCACCGTTGTTGAGCATCCACCGGAGTTGCTCGTTAAGTAACCAAAGCGTCGAGATCGCGGGCGTGTTGTACGTCTGATCCTTACGCGAGTTGTCGATCGCTGTTTTGAGTGACAGCGACGCCGGGATCCAGCGGCCAGTGTCAGCGAGATCCGAGATCCGCTCGATCGCACTCGGGGAGCACAGGGCAAGCCACAGACCCCCTTCTGAGCCAAACGCCTTTTGTGGTGAGAAGTAGTAGACATCCACCGCTTCAGTGTCGAACGGAATCGCCCCTGCTGCGGATGTCCCGTCAACCACAGTGATGCCGCCACCTTCTGGTCGCACAAGTGGACACATGACACCGGTCGACGTCTCGTTGTGTATCAGACAGTACGTGTCGACCGAGGCGTCCGCTTGTGGTGGTGCCCCCTGACCAGGAGCAACCTCGATGACCGCAGGCTCGTCAAGATGTGGCGCCGCAGCGGCAGCGGCGAAGAACTTGCTGGAGAACTCTCCGCAGACCACGTGTTGGCTCTTGTTGTGAATGAGACCGACGACCGCTGCATCCCAAAACGATGTCGCGCCACCGATACCAAGGATTACCTCGTACCCGCCGGGGAGGTTGTAAAGGTCCGCGAGCCTGCTGCGGATTGACCCGACAAGCCGTTTGACAGGGGGTTGCCGGTGCGATGTTCCGAGAACGGCACTTCCCTCAGTGGCGAGAGAGTCCAGCGCCGGGCCCCTGATCAGCGATGGCCCGGAGCCGAGGCGGCCGTCCTGTGGGATGAGATCGGTGGGGATCACAATGTCGGGAAGTTGTTGCATGCTCAAAATTCGGTAGGGTGGCGGCGTCACACAAACGCGGGCCGCATCGGCCCGTTCGCCAGGAGATTAATCCACCATGACGCGTGCAGAATCAGGTCTTTCGAAACGGGTTCTCGCAATCACCGAGTCTGTAACGCTCGCGATCACGGCCAAGGCAAGGCAGCTGCGAGCTGAAGGCCTCGACGTGATTGGCTTTGGTGCCGGCGAACCCGATTTTGCAACGCCCGCTGACATCGTCGAGGCCGCCGTTGCGGCAGCTCGCGACCCTGTGAATCACAAATACTCGCCAGCAGCAGGATTGCCGGCGCTTCGAGAGGCAGTCGCTGCGAAGACGTTGCGCGACTCAGGGTACGACGTGCGACCCGACCAGGTCATCATCACAAACGGAGGCAAGTACGCCGTCTATGTTACTTGTCAGGCGCTACTCGACGATGGTGACGAGGTGCTGCTTCCATCTCCGTACTGGGTGACATACCCCGAGTCGGTGAAACTAGCCGGCGGTGTGCCGGTCGATGTCGCATCCGATCTCGGCAGCGGGTTCAAGGTCACCGTCGAACAGCTCGAGGCAGCACGCACTGAACGCACCAAGATGCTGATCTTCGTCTCGCCATCGAACCCCACTGGCGCCGTCTACACCCGCGACGAGATTGTTGCGATCGGGGAGTGGGCGCTTGAACACGACATCTGGGTGATGACCGACGAGATCTATGAACACCTCGTGTACGGCGACAGTGAGTTCCACTCGCTCCCAGTGGTCGTGCCCGAGATGGCAGATCGAAGTGTTGTCGTGAACGGGGTCGCTAAGACATATGCCATGACTGGTTGGCGGGTTGGGTGGCTTATTGCCCCATCCCACGTCGCCAAGGCTGCGGGCACGCAGGTCAGCCACGCGACGTCCAACGTCGCCAACGTCAGCCAGCGGGCTGCGCTCGCCGCGGTCAGCGGGTCGCTCGACGCCGTCACCGAGATGCGAACCGCGTTCGACCGCCGCCGTCTCACCATGACGCGCATGCTTCGAGATATCGAAGGTGTCGAATGCCTCGAGCCCGCCGGTGCGTTCTATGCGTTCCCGCGGGTAAAGGAACTCCTGAACAGAATGGAAATCTCGACAACGCTTGACCTGGCAGCCCGCTTGTTGGAAGATGCCCAGATTGCCGTTGTCCCTGGCGAGGCCTTTGGCGCCCCCGGGTATCTACGTTTCAGCTTTGCGCTCGGAGACAAAGACCTCGAAGAAGGCCTCCATCGGTTCCAGCAGTTCTCTCGCTCGGACTCGTAGTAGACCGAACTGTCCTTAAGCAACGCCGTCCATGAGCTCTAGTGCTGTGTCGATGTGCTGGTCGTCTTGATAGACACCGAAACCGAATCGGAGTCGGTCTGAGCGGACGTCGGTGATGAGCCCACGGGTGCGGTAGACCTCGTGGAGGCGCTGGGCATTGGGCAGCGAAAAGGTCAGGAATCGTGCGCGGACGCCGGGCCAAGCGGGCAATAGTTGTGACGGGTCAAGCGGAGTCTCGATACCTGCAAGGCCTGTCACGAATCTCCGTTGGAGTTGTTGCGAGTGCGCCAGCATGTCAGCAACCGTGACCCCCTCGTCTGACAGCATGCGCATCACAGCGTTGAGGCGGTACAAACCCGAAGGGTCAAACGTGGACCCGAACATTCTCGAGCCGTCCGTTGCGTAACCAACACCATGTTGCGTGTCGGCAAGCGAGCCGAACCCGGCGTACCAGCCCGTCATCACCGGGCGTTCAATCAACCCGGGAGGGCTGTGCAGAAAACACGCTCCTTCACCCGCCATTGCGTACTTGTATCCACCGGCAAGGTAGAACGCCCGGTCGGCGATGTCTGACAGGTCAGTCGGGATGGCCATGAAACCGTGGTATCCATCGATCACGACAATCGTTTCGCCGGTTGGTGCCGCGTCGACGAGGGTACGAAGATCGTCGTTGATGTGACCGGAGTTGAAAAACACATGGCTGACAAACATCAGATCGGGCCGGGTCGCCGCCGCGGCTTCGCTCCATCGTTGTGCGAATGATTCAAACGGTTCGGCGGGGACTGTATGGACCTTGGCAACACCCGCCTCTGCCCATCGGGTGGCCTGTCGGTTCATCGAATGAAACTCGGCATCGGTGGTCAGCAGCGCGAACCCGTGTGGCAGGCTTGAAGCGATGCGCACGATGAACTCGTGGGTATTTGGCGCAAAGGCGATCGTTGTCGGATCGGGCAGACGAAGATGACCGGCTATGTGACGCTGTGCCTCTGGGAGGACAGTTCCGAGGATGTGACCCCATTTGTTATCGGCCATCTCGATCGAGTCGCCCCAGTATTGGTCGTGCGCCTCACCGGTGACGTCGGGCCACAGATGATGCGAGTGGGCGGCCATGTGGTGTCCCTCAGCGGCGAGGGCACGTGTGAATCTATGGGCCAGCATCAGGACGTGCTTCGCAGGGTCGGTCGAGTCACTGCGTTGATCGCTGCGGTTACAAGCGCTGCCGTGAGCGCCGAATCGGGCGCGGTGAGTGTTGCGAGCGCGCTGAAATGGTCACCGCCGGCGAGCACTTCGGTCGTGAGTCCGCAGGCAGCACCCCATTTCTCGGCGAGGATCTGCTGTTGGTCGAGGAAACCACTCGGTTCTTCTGATCCCACGAACGCGGCGACTGCGGTCGGGCCCATCGGTGGTTTTCTTGACGGACTCCACCGGAGGGCATCGTCTTCAGTCATACCGAGCGTCTCATTTAACGGAATCTTCGTGATGGGTGAGAGATCGTATAGCCCGCTCAAGAGGACCGCATCGGTTGATACGCCTTCCGAGACGACCGATGCCGCGAGGTGGCCACCAGCCGAGTGGCCGAACATTGCCACCGGGTAACCGAGCGTGTCAGCGATGATGTTGGCGGCGTCAATCGTGTGATCGATGGCGTCGCCGATCGAGAATTCGGGACATAACCCATAGGGGACAAATCCAACAGCGACGTCGCACGCGAGAGCACCGGCTGCGAGGTGACTGATGTTCGTTGGTGCGCCCCGAACCCAGTACCCACCGTGGACCATCGCAACCGCGCCCTTGACTTGTCCTTCGGGGATGAAGATGTCAATTGCGCGACCCAACGTTCCAACCGGGGAAAACTGCGGCGGGTGAGCAGCCCTGAATGCCGACGCCTCGGCGTCCATCACCTCGATCAATTGTGGAATATTCGGGTGTGGGATCGAGAGATCGTAGGCGTGTTCGGTCATCGATGGGTCAGCCGCTGTGGTTGGCAAGCAGGTACTCGACAGCTTGTCTGTAACCGGGCACCCCTTGCCCGACGATCGAGTGAACACACGCTTGCGCAGTGAAAGAGGTTGCGCGCCACTCCTCACGCTCGTAGATGTCTGAGATGTGGACTTCGACCGTTGGAAGTTCGATCGCTTCGATTGCATCCTGGAGGGCGCGAGAAGTGTGACTTAGGGCGCCGAAATTGACGACAACGCCGTCATAACGACCGATGGCATCGTGGAGGGCATCGATGAGCGCCCCTTCGTGGTTTGATTGGAAACACACCACCTCGGCCCCAAGCTTCTCACCGGCTTCGATGAGGTCGACCTCAAGTTCGGCGAGAGTGATCGAGCCGTACACGTCGGGGCGTCGGGACCCTAGCAGGTTCAGATTCGGCCCGTTGATCACCAAGATGCGCATCGTCGACCTCGTTCGTTCTGATCCGGCAGCGTAGCCGATTTTCGCGTTCTCAAGAAAATGTCACGATGCCCTCCATTGACTCGGGGTGAACCGGTCACTCATGCATATTCGGTGCCGCCATCTTGGAGGGCCCACGCTGATTGCCCGATGCTGCAGTAGCTTGCGGCGGTTCGAAACCTTCATATCTCCACGTCAGGGATGTGGTCGAGCCTCAGCGTCTCAGCTTCTGCCGACGTCCCCGCCGGCAAAGAAGTGCTGACTAGATCGGCGAGCAACGACAGCTCGGTGATGACCGCCGCATGAACATCGTCGGTTGTGACGCCCGGTAGAAAATCCTCAAGGGCCCCGGTGGTTTCCGGCTGCCAGTCGAGGCCGAGATGGGCATACACGGGCATCAGTACTTCCTTGACCGATGCGGAGTCGGTGACAACGATCACGCCACCGATGTGAGCAGCGTGTTTGGTGAGCCGTTGGCCAACCCCCATCACCTTGTGAGTCCCGGCAACGTTGATCGAGTGCTCACCTGGGCAGTACTCACCGGTCACCTCGCCGACTCTGACGTCAACGACTCCGAGGTTTCGAAACGCGTTAGCGAGCAGCGCATCGACCATCGCAAAGCGGTCTTTGATGCCGTCTGGCGGGTAATCGCAGGGGATGGTCCATCCAAATGCGAGCGTGCCGGCATGGAACACAGCCGCTCGACCACCGGCGAGACGCTCGATGGAGCCGAATCCCAGTTCGCGTGCGGCGTTGATCGCACGGGCATACCCCGTTTCGAGCCGGTCACGTTTCCCGAAAGCGACGATGCGTTGTGGGACCCGCAACCAAAAAGTCTCACCACTGCGGGCCTGGGACGCCCGTCTGAGTAGCACCCGCCCGACCGCAGCGTCGAGGCCAGGTTCGCGCGACGAGGGGGTCGTAATGAGAGAAATGGTTCGATCCATAGTGCCAGGTTAGGGAACCTTATAAACCGTCAGATTCGTTGTAATGTCAATGCCGCCGTTCTCGCCTTTGGTGTTCGATAGTGCGCGACACCGCACTATTGAACACGAAACGCGGCTCGTGTGAACGGGGTGCATCGTTGTTAGTAAGGAATCAGCTTGAAGCGACTCGTGGTATTGACGGCCTTGTCTGTTTTGTTCGCCGCTTGTGGCGACGCCGGCCTGCTTGATACCGCAGGAGATCGGTCAAAGGACTTCGTTTTTGGAGACTCGTTACCGACCACCAGCACCAACGCGCCGACCGTGATCGTACCGGCGGGAGGCGGGAAGTTGGTATCTACTAGGTCCGTAGCCTGGTTGAACGATACGCTTTCTGATTCGAATACCGGCTCCGCCGACTTTGTGATTGCCAAGGTGTGGCAGCGTCGAACGGATGAGACGAGATTTGTGCAGGCAAGCAGAGCGGAGATCGCGGCTGCCGTGCCGGGCATCTTCTTCCCGACCGCAGTGCCAGAGGATGTGACATGGGTCACCAGTCAACTGGTGTTCGACCTGGCGTCAGCGACGCTCGATGCTGACGTTTCGGCTGCGTTTGGCCTGTGGTCCGTTGACCCATACACGTCCGAAGAGGGGCGGCGCGGGATCTTGCGGGTAGGGTCGAGCGGCGGAACCACGCTGGTCGAGGGGGAGATTCGCCCAGAGCAAACCGATCTCGGGTTCGTGATGACGTGGGTTGTCGGCACGTATCGTTACGAATTGTTTTGCCCGATTCCGATATCCGAAACTGCTTGTCGCGAAACTGCGGAAAGCTCCCGGCCACTCGCCAGCCAGCTCCCGTAACGCAACGTCGGCATTGGAGCACAGTACGATCAAGAGCATGAGCGCCGACACACCGAAGAAGTCTCAGCGGGGGTCTGGCCGCCGTCGATGGGCGCTGCTTCTCGGACTCGCCGTGGTCGCCGCCGCGTGTTCAGGATCAGCACTCACCACGAGTGCGTATTTCGACCGTGTCGGTGAGTCCACTGCAACACTCGACCAGGCCATGGACGACCTCGGCGCGACGTACAAGGCGGATCTCAACACCTCAATTGACACCCTGCGCCTCGAACACGACCTCGAAGATCGCAGCGAGCTAGCGGCATTTGTGAAAGACCTCACAGAGATTGCGATTTCCAAGACCATCGTGTGGCTCGACGCGTCGACGCAGCCGTTGCGTGACTTTCTCGAAGCTCTCCAGACGACCGATCCTCCGCAAGACATGCGCGCCGGGCACGACGCCTTGATCGATGCGACGCAGCGAGCGCTAAGCGCGCTTCCTGACACGATGGAGCAAGTACGTCAGGTTTCGACGATCGACGACCTGGCGGTGGTCGTCGAAAATTCCAGCTTCGCTAAAGCCACCGAGACTCTGCGTGGCGTGTGCTCCGCGCTCCAAACGGTCGCTCAAGACGAGGGCATTGAGCAGACTCTTGAATGCTTCTCGGACGCAGAATGAGGTGGAGACTCGTGGTCGTCGCGTTTGCTGTTGTACTCGCAGCGTGTACGGCCGCGCCATCACCGTCTTCTGAATTTCCGAGTACGACATCGGCCGTCACGTTGCGGACCGAGACGTCGAGTACGACATCGGCCGTTCCGACAACGACCCTGTCGGCAGGTGATCTGTGTGCCTCCGTGATCGATGTCGAAATGAGTCGGCAGGGCGACACGTGGACGTTTGCGTTAACCGTTCTGTCTGACGATGTAGGTGCTACGGAGTACGCAGATCAATGGGAACTCCGTACTTCCGCCGGCGATGTAATCGCGACCCGGGTTCTCGTTCACGCCCATATCAACGAACAACCGTTTACGCGATCGCTCAGCGGGGTGGAAATACCGCCAGGGACGACGACTCTGATCGGCGTGGCCCGCCACGGTGTGGGTGGCTACTGCGGCGACGTGTTCCAGATCGTGTTGCCGTGACAGTCAGCATCACAATCAACGGCCCCGATGGTCCGCTCGATGTAGACGTGCCGTCGGTCGGCGGCGAGCCCGTGGTCATACCGTTGGTCAGTGCTCTGATCGAGCGATCAGACGGAACCATTTTCCTTCAAAAACGCGCCAAACCTGGCGAGAGCGCATTTGGCCGGTGGGAGCTGCCCGGTGGCCGCTGGACGGCGGGGGAGAGCGCCGCGACAGTGGTACGGCGCGAGGTGAACGAGGAGACAGGTATGACCGTGGTGTCGGTGTTCGGGTCTCACGAGATCTCGGGTGATCTCGGCCGATTCGAGTTGCTTGCACCGGATCTCGTTATCACCGGGCATGGTGGCGCATTTCCGCTGCACGTGACCGTCCTCCGCGTAGAGACGCATGGCTCGCCGCGGCCGCTGGAGGGCGAAACGTCGGACCCCACTTGGATGTCACGGCGTGAGGTAGCGGCCCTACTAGCTAGGAACCGCAACGCGTTCGTGCCTATCGTGGCAGTAATCCTCGACGCGGTCTTCGCCGAGGAAGAAAGCTAAATCGACTCCAGGAACTCGGTGATGCCTGCGCTCACCGCATCACTCTGGTCCTCTTGGAGGAAATGTCCGGCGTCTCGGATGAATTGCGGATCCCCAGCGCCGGGGATCAAGGCGGCCATTTGTCGCGCCACGTCTGCGTTGAATATCGGATCTTCGGTGGAAAACATTACGAGGGCGGGATCGTGCCAGCTAGCGAGGGCATCCGCCACAGCGCGCATCGCGGCGGCGCCCGGATCGGTGGGTGTCTGAGCCACGATGAGCGGAAACCGGTGGGCACCGACTTTGTAGGTCGCATCGGGAAACGGGGCTTCGTAGCCAGCAAGGACAGAGTCGTCCCACGCCGCGACCATCGAGCGTTCCATGAGGAACCGGATTGGCAGGTCGGGAGTCCTTGCCACGAAATTCCGCCACGACATGAACGCCTCCGACAGCGGTGCCCCGGTGAATAGACCCGTGTTCATGACAACCAGGCTCGAAAACCAGTCGCGATGTTCCACAGCCAGACGTAGTCCGATCGGCCCGCCCCAGTCCTGTACGACGGCGGTTCCGGCGTGAAGGCCGAGGGGTTGAAGAATCGCCTCGACGTACTCAATGTGACGCTCGTAGGTGTAGAAGTCTGGGTCGGTCGGTTTGTCAGAGCGTCCGAAACCGGGATAGTCGGGGGCCACCACACGGTACCCGGCAGCGACCAGTGTGGGTATCACATTGCGGTATAGGAAGCACCAGGTTGGTTCCCCATGAAAGAGCACGATTGGCGTACCTTCACCCTCGTCGAGGTAGTGAAGACGCATACCTTCGTGTTCGACGTAATGCGGTTCGAAGTCGAAGTCGGGGAGTGATGCAAACGCCGAGTCAGGTGTTCGCAGCGTTTCCCATTCGCGGTGACTCATTCGATTTCCTCTCGATCGTCAGGTTGGTGGTTCTTTGCCTCGGACGGAAGGACCAGTACTGGCTTCCCTGATTCGATCATGATGCGCGCCGACACGCTCTCCCACGCGGTTTGGTCGAAAAGCTGCCGGGTGGCACCCAGCATGACGACGTCCGCCCCGATCCTCGCTGCAAGATCAGAGATTGCAAGGACAGGATCTTCACCCTCGGTGAACTCAGTCTCCGCGTCAAGGCCCGCTGACCGCAAACCCTGCACCACCGGCTCGGTGAGGCGGGTGCCGCGTTCTTCAAGGTAGAGCGCGATGGTTGCCTCGTCCGCAGTGACCAGCGTCCGATCCGAGCTTTCGTCGAGCGGATGCCACGAATCCCCGCGAATCTCGTCCAAGAACGAGCGGGGCACTTCGACGATTGTCGTGACGGTCACACGGCCGTCGTCGCCGACGAGTCTGGCCGCAAACCTCACTGCCAGCTCAGGAGATAGGGCTCCAGTTGTCGCAATTAGCACATGCATAGTGCGATGTTATAGCGCGCCGAACGCCTATGTACGCAAAATCGAACACCTTGGCTTCGTTTGCCCGTGCGGAGTGACTTCTGAACAGTATGTGAACACACTCCGTGTTGGGTACCGGGAAGTCGCCGTCCGTGTTTCCATGACATATGATCCTGACTATGAACCACCGGCAAAAGATCCTTGTGGTCGATGACGAGCCGATGGTTCGCGAGGTAGTTACCGCCTACCTCGAACGGGATGGCTTTGATGTTCACGTCGAGGCTGACGGTGCGAAGGCCCTCGCCTACCTTGCAACGTCATCACCCGACCTTGTCGTTCTTGACGTGATGTTGCCGGCTGTTGACGGCTTGCAGATCCTTGCAAAGCTCAGGGCCGTGTCTGACGTACCGGTGATTTTGCTGACCGCACGAACCGAAGAACCTGACCGCGTTATGGGTCTTGAGTTAGGGGCGGACGATTACGTCACCAAACCGTTCTCGCCACGCGAACTCGCGGCCCGGGTTCGCTCGGTGTTGCGCCGTTCGAGTCCGGTTAGCGAACCGATGCGTCTTGAGTTCGATGGCCTCATAATCGACGAGGAGTCGCGCGAGGTGACCGTTCGCGGCGAACTCGTCGACCTCACACCGAAGGAGTTTGAGCTGCTCGCCCATCTCGCTGCCTCCCCGAAGAAGGTGTTTACCCGCGGCGATCTGCTTGAGGATGTGTGGGCGTCATCACCCGACTACCAGGATCCATCGACCGTGACGGTGCACATTCGGCGCCTCCGACGCAAGATCGAATCCGATCCTGAGGCTCCGCGGTGGCTCACCACGGTATGGGGCGTCGGTTATAGGTTTGAGCCGTGAAACTCGTCGCCGCACTTGTTGCGTCCGTCGCCGGATCGATGTTGGTGTTCGAGTTCACGATGTCGCCCACGGCCGCCGAGCGCGTGCACCTTCTTCAGATGTTCGTCCCATTGGCTATCTTGACGGCCCTGCTGTGTGGCGTAGTTCTGCGATTCTCACGCCGCCTCGGATCGCTGCGGACCGAGATCGTTGTGCTTGCGGTCGCCTCGACCGCCATCGTCGTCGCAGCCGCCGCCGTCACGGCACGGTTGATGTTTATCGAAGTACACGACTTGCAGTTGCTGTTCGTTGTCCTTGCGTTCGGTCTCTCGCTCGGGATCACCCTGGCGGTCACCGTTGCGCGACCGTTGGCTGAAGACTTGCGGCGGATGGAACAAGCCGCCCGCCGTGTCGCGAGTGGTGACCTCAGCACAACGACCGGCGTCGTCCGGCCTGACGAACTTGGTCGGACCGCAGCGGCCTTTGACTCGATGGTTGCCAAACTCGCTGATGTTGACCGCGAGCGTCTCGCGCTAGAAACCGAACGGCGCGAATTCCTCGCCGCCATCGGGCATGACCTGCGAACACCCTTGGCGGCTCTGCAGGCAGCAGTGGAGGCACTTGAAGACGGCGTCGCACGCGATCCTGCCCGCTATTTGCGCTCGATGCGGAGCGATGTCGATGCGTTGCGACACATGGTTGAGGATCTGTTCACGTTGTCAACGATCGAGGCTGGACGGTATGTCATGAAGTTCCATCCCACCGATCTCGGCGAACTCATCGACGAAACGGTCGACGCACTCCACCCAACAGCGGCTTCTTCTGGCGTGACGCTCTCGGTTCCGCACCCTGAGGCACTCCCGATTGCGGCTGATGACGCCGCACTTCGTCGTGTGTTGCGCAACCTCGTCGACAACGCAATTCGATATGCGGGTGATGGTGGGTCGGTGACCCTCTCTGGCGTAAGAGTCGGCGACACAGCGGTGGTATCTGTGCGCGATAGCGGTCCGGGGTTTCCCGCTCTGTTCGTGGAGCAGGCCTTCGATTCGTTCTCAATGGTCGATCCGGCACGGCACCGTGACTCTGGCGGGGCAGGTCTTGGCCTTGCGATTGCCCGCGGTCTCGTCGAAGGGCACGGGGGAATAATCCAGGCATTTCCCGGTCCGGGCGGGCGTGTCGACTTCAGCTTGCCGATCTCGAGCAGCGCGCCAACGGTGTCTTCGTCGTAGGCTGGCGTCTTTCGAGAGAGGGCGTCACACCGTGGAGATCAGACTGGACGACAAGGCAGTACTCGTGACGGGTGCCAGTCGGGGGATCGGAGAGGCCATCGCGGCGGCGTCGCTCGAGGCCGGGGCGAAAGGCGTTCTAATCACGTCACGTAGATCGGCGAATCTCGACGAAGCGAAGGTTCGTCTTGCGGACGACCGAGTGGTCTCTGTCGTAGCGCCGGCAGACGACGTTGACGCGGCAGAGTCGGCCGTGTCTGCATGCATCGAGGCGTTTGGAAGCTGTGACATTCTTGTCAACAACGCCGGTACGAACCCCGCGGCGGGTCCGATGATGACCGTGGATCTCGGCGCGGTCGGTAAGACGTGGTCGGTGAACCAGCTCGGACCGTTGCTATTCGCACGGGCCGCATGGGCCGGTTGGATGAAAGACCACGGCGGTGTCATTCTCAACATTGCTTCTGTCGGGGGGTTGACGGTCGGAGAGATGCTCGGCGCCTATAACGTTTCAAAGGCCGCTGTGATCCACATGACGCGCCAAATGGCGCAAGAGATGGCTCCCAATGTGCGTGTCAATGCCCTCGCACCGTCGGTGGTGCGCACCCGTCTTGCGGCGGCGTTGTGGGATGGGATTGAGGAGCGGACAGCCGCTGCCCATCCGCTCGGTCGCATCGGTGAACCCGAGGATGTCGCCAACGCTGCGCTATTTCTCATGTCAGATGCGGCGTCATGGATAACCGGTGTGACTTTGCCCGTTGACGGTGGTGCAAGCGGTGCGGTCGGGAACCCCGGCCTCGCCCCGTAGGACGCGGTGCTACCACTCATCGGCGACGGTTACGCCCATGAATCCTTTTCTTGTGCGTCAATCATGAACTCAAGGGCTGTCTTGAGCTCTTTCTGTCGTTCGTTGAGCTTCGCAATCGTGTCTGCATTGTTTTCGTCGATCGCCTTGTTTATGGGCAGCGAGTACGCCTCTGGGTCTTGAACACTGAAGGAAGTGGCGGCAAATGGGGCTTTTATTCGTTGGCTATCCAATTCGGATAGGCGTCGGTCGATGTGTTCGAGGTCGATGGTCAGCGCGGCAACGCTACGGCCGCGATCGGCCGCGAGTCGGATCTCTTTCCGGTAGTCGTCGAGCTCGTCCACTAGCGCGGCCCGGTCGGGGTCGTCGTTGGTCATGGTGCGGAGTTTGGAAGTGAGATCGCGAGCGAAGGCAAGAGCTTCGTCGATTGATGTGCTCATGGGTGTCCTCGATCGGGTCGAAGTGTCCACCCACGGTAGCCAGGCGCAAAACCGGCGTCACGTAAGGCGGGGCCGATCGACGATTCGGCTGGTGTGAGTCCGTTGACCTTGCCGACGGCGTGGCTGCGTCCCTGTACCCACTTGACCAATGCTGAAACTACCTGTCGCGGATCAGCGTCCGGTACAACCATCATGTTTTTTACACCCCGGGTCCAATACGCGGCAATTTCACCCTCAATGAGTACGACTGCGTGTCCGTGTCGTCGTTGGGCCTGATGTCGCCGAGGTCGGACCATGGCAGTGTCGAGCCGTATGGTTGCGACGGATCTGTGGCGCCAATCACGAACGGTCCCGCGTCAGCGGCACGACGCAACACGTCCACCGCTGTGGGTCGTGCAAACTGCGCCCCGCCGAGGCCCTCGACGAAGTAGCCGCGGCGTATCAGGCCAGCCGACTCCAGAGCTGCGAGTACCGGGTAGATAGCGGAGAATCCGCCACGAACCCCTTCGGCACGGACGCCATCTCTGGTGACAATTCCATGGCGGTCAAGGAGGGTGTTCACGAGTGCAGTAGCGCGTTGCTCCTGCGTGGGGGGTGTGTCGGGGCGGACGAGTCGTTGGACGAGGGACCAACGTCAGCTTGTCTATCGCTGAAAGAAAAGCGGCCAACGTCTTGCCCGACCCCGTTGGTGCGTGGATCAACGTGTGTTCGCCGCGTTGAATCGCCTCCCAACCTTTGGTTTGTGCGGGAGTCGCGGACGGAAAGCTCTGCTTGAACCAGCCACCGGTCGCTGACGAAAACTGCGTCAAGATGGTCACATTCGTAGGGTACACGTCCGGTGTGACGGATCCTTACTCGCCGTCATAACTACAAAATCGTCTTACGCGCGACATCGCGCGTAAGAAAACCTATCGGTGGCGCGAACTACAAAATCGTCTTACGCGCGTTGGCGGTCTAAGACGACCCTCGGACTCACGTGTACGCGGAATCGAGGACCCGCGGCGTGGGTTCAAGGTAGGGCCGCCATCGTGATCCGGTAGGCTGCCGTCGCGCTCACATCCCCCGCGCGCTCGAAATTGCTGTCAAAACGGTCGGAGGACCATGTGGATATTGCTGTCAACCTTGTCGAAACCTATCTCCGACTCACCGGGTATTTCACGTTGAGCGAGTTCGAGGTACAGCGGCGTGAGGACAACGGAACCTACACCACGATCACGGACATCGACATCATGGCAATCAGGACGCCGGGCACGATTTTTGTAGGCGATCCTCACGGGAACATGCCGAACGCAATTGTGCTGCAAGACCCGGTGCTCGGACTAGAGGATGATGTCGTCGATGTCATCATTGGAGAGGTAAAACAAGGTGAGGCGGTATTGAATCCGGGGATCAAGGACCACGGTGTGCTGCATTCGATGTTGCGAAGAGTCGAATGGTTATATGACACGCCGATTCAGGACGTAGTTCAAGGGCTCCAACGCGACATGACATGTCGGACGCCGGCGCGCGGAGGAGGCGAGATTCGCACCCGTATTGTCGCATTTGGGAGGGCCGACCGATCAACCGAAAACACGATCTCGATAAGCCAAATGATTGATACGATCATCGGGTTCTTTGAAGAGTATGAGGCAGCGTTTCGTCCGCTCCAATTCAAGGATCCGGCACCGGCGTTTCTCAAACTGCTCCACAAGACCGGCTACAGCCTTTCCCGAGAGTCCGAGTCCTAGCGTCCCGCCATGATCTAGTAGGTGCGGATGATGTGGAGGGTCTGCGCGGCCACGTCGTCGCTGGTGCGGAGTTTGCCTTCGCTGGGCTCCATACGGTGCACCGCAATCCGGCAGAAATCCCCGGCGAGCCCCTTGATGACGTGCGGCGAATCCTTGGGTCCGAAGGTCCACAGCGCATACTTGGGTCCCATGATCTCGACGCGTATCCCGGCTTGCGGGAACTCCACTCCGGCTTGTTCGTACGCCCACGGCAACATGCGGTGTGCTAGCCAGGCCACGTGCCGGATGCGTGGAGTGTCGGCCCTCGGGTCTTCCTCGTCCTCTTCGACGAAGATCTTGTCGTCCATCGTGAACTTGATGTCGAGACCATGCGCCCAGGTCTCAGCAAGCCGCAAAGTCGCGAATGTTTTAGCGTTGACCGCTGCCACCAGCCACGGAATGCGGACGCTCGCATCCATGCGCGAAAGCGGTCCGACGACGCCAGCGCGACCGTTTCGCCACCATTCGATGATCTCCTGGTACCGCCGGTTCCTACCTCTTTCGACTCCCTCCTGGGTCCATTCGTCATACGGTACCTGGAGGATTTTGTCGACGACCGCTTTACCGCTTTCGATTACCTGTGCTGCGAACTCCTCGGTGGCAGCCAAGTGGCTGACGGTATCGAGGATCGTCCATCCTTCACAGGGGGTCTGCCGTTTCCAGTCGCGCTCTTTCACGCCCTGGAGAAATTGGTCGAGCGCTTGCTGTTCGGCGACTAGATCTGAAAGTATTTCCCGCATGATTGAGCCAGTCTAGTGGTCCGGTTTGGGACCAGGAGCCTCATCGGGCCCGTAGACCGTCGATCCGCGTGCCTCTCCAGAGATTTGGAGAACATGTCATACCGAATCGTTGAGGAGGTCGATAAGTTGGCGGAGTTTGCCATGGCTGCGCCGGTCGAAATGAAGTCTCAACCGAAACAGGTCGACGTTGTCGTCGTCAGCGAGTTCGTGTTCAGTTGCCTCAATCTGTTCGATCCGGCCGCCGATGAGGATATCCGCAAAGTCGCTGTTTAGGGTCTCGAGGAGTTCGGTGCTCGGCTCGTGTTTGATCCTCAGTACAAGCTTCGCCTTCACATACCGCTGCGAATGGTAGTTCGCGTAGAAGTGCAGGATCTCCTCACAAGCCTCTTCGCAATCGTTCGTGACCTTGAACAAGCTGAAGTCGTCCGGAGAGATCATGCCCTGGTCTCTAAGGTTCTCGACGAGTCTCACCCACGGTCCCCAGTAGTTGGTTCCCTCAGCTTCGATGAGGACGATGGGGTGGAGATCAGACTTGCCGGTCTGGATGAGTGTGAGCAACTCAAACGTTTCATCCTGGGTTCCAAACCCTCCGGGAAATACGACAAACGCGTCCGATTCTTTGACAAACATCAGCTTGCGGGTGAAGAAGTATTTGAAGTTGATGAGACGCGATTCGTGGATGTACTTGTTGGCGTCCGACTCGAATGGCAGTCTGATGTTGACGCCGAAGGTGTACTCGCGGCCAGCGCCCTTGTTGCCGGCCTCCATAATTCCCGGGCCTGCTCCGGTGATGATCATCCAACGATGGTCGTCTGCCATTCGTGACGCAAAGTCTGCAGCGAGTTGGTAGTTTGGAGATCCCGGTGGTGTTCGTGCAGATCCATAGATCGTCACTTTGGGTATGTCGCGGTACTGGGAAAAGATGACGAACGAGTACCGCATTTCTTTGATGGCTGTGTTTACGAGCTTGAGATCGCCTCGGTCGGTGTCGTCACGCAGCAGCTTGAGGCCGCTCACCATCATTTCAGAAATGAGATCTACGTCATGCTCGTGTCCATCGTGGCCATCAAGAGCGGAGTTTATGAGTTCTGCGAGCTGTGCGTTGAGCGCCGGATCGCCTAGTGAGTATCGGCCCATGTGTTCAACCTACAGTACATCGCCTGCGTACCGGACTATTTCGACTCAGACAGTGTCGTGTGTCGACGTCGAGACACCGTGGAGGGCTAGTCCCGAAAGTTCACGTATTGCAGCGGGAGCCGAAAGTTGAGGTCCTTAAGGAGCGCGATGACGTTCTGGAGGTCGTCACGTTTCTTGCCCTGGACGCGAAGCTGATCGCCCTGCACCTGGACCTGCACCTTCAGCTTGGAGTCGCGGATCGCCTTCCCGAGCTCTTTTGCGGCTTCCTGCGGAATGCCGTCATTGAGCGTGAACGCCGTGCGTACACGGCCCCCGGAAGCCGCCTCGACGTTCCCCTGTGTAATAGCTTTGGTCGATATGCCGCGCTTGATGAGGCGCCCCTTCAACACGTCGATCGCGGCTTCCAGGCGCCCATCGGCGCTCGATTCGATCGTGATCGACTCGTCCGTGAGGTCGATGGCAGTGTCGGTGCCCTTGAAGTCGTAGCGATTGGTGATTTCACGCATTGCTTGGTCAACCGCGTTGCGGAGTTCTTGTTTGTCGGTCTTTGAGACCACGTCGAAAGCTGGCATAGGAATCAGCCTATCACCGACATCGCCCGCCATCTCGGACATTCAAGAGAACGCTGGACCTTTGGGCCCGACACGGACGATTGCCGCCCACACGGTGTCGTAGTGATCTCGGTCAAACGGGTCGATGTGGGGAAGAATGAAGTCTTCCCACGCAGCACGCAGAGGGTCAGCCCGATGGTTGTGCATGTGCAGGCCGGCGGGAAAGCGGTCAAGTACGCTGCGCAGCGACATCGGCGTTTCGACGCGGGTACGGGCGTCCGTTGAGGTGAATGATGTGTTTACTTCCACTGCGAGGCGGGCGATCAATGAGATGAACTCGCTGCCGAGGTTTGCGTGGCGTCGCTTCATCATCTTCGTCAACTCATCCTCTTTAGGGAAGTCCTTTTCCCATACGATCCACCGGTCGGCGAACGCCTTGTTTAGTGTCTGAGTGCCCGCGTAGTCGCGCAAATCGGTCGGATTTAGGGTTCCAAACACTCGAACATCGGCGCGTAGCTTCACCATCTCGCCTGTGGGTAGCTCCAGCGCCTGGTGCCGATCCAAAAGACCGTGCAAGGCGAACAGCGTCTCAGCCCCTGCGGCGTTCAGCTCGGACAGGTTGATTAGCGCTGGGCCACGGAGCGCTCGGGTGATGTCTCCATCCTCCCATCGACTTTCGGTGCCACCTTTGCCGTCGCCGTACAGCTTCACGGACCCTATCAACGTAATGTCGCGCACCTCACCGGTGAGCGGAATGCGATAGTGCGGCATCCGAAGAATCGCCGCAAACTGCTCCAAGTCGTGGTCCTTGCCCGTCCCCATGTGGCCTCGTAGGGCAAGGTGGAGGGGTGTGTCCGCAAACGGTCCGCGCCGCACCGCCTCGAGCGCCGCGAGTTTGTACAACATGCCGAGGTCCACATAGAACGGGTCGGGGGTTGGGATGTGCCCCATGCGACGCTCGTAGTCGGGCAACGATGGGTCGACCACCACGGTTTCGAGTTCGATATCGGGCTCAGCGCCGGTCGGGTGTTTAAACGTGACGACGTCCGTCATGCCGTGTTCCTCTTGTTCGAGGCGTAGTTGATTACTGGTGTGATTGACCACTTTCGAGATACCCCGAGGTGGTTCAGTGTTGTGTGAAGGGTGGAGCGGACGCCGTTGATTATTGCGGCAGTGAGCTCAGTCGGTTTTTCTACGACTTCATGACGCCCATAGGCCGCCTCGACGGTGTTGTCGCCGATCCCTATCCCGAGCACCGTCGTTCCGTTGTGCTCCGTCATCGCTACCGTCTCCGCAAGCGCCTGGACCGAGCCGCGAGTCATGCCGTCGGCGAGGACGACCAGAATCCGAGTTGACGTTCGGCGTCCTGCGAGTCGCTGTGCGGCAAACGCCACGTTGAACTCGTCAACGTTTGCTGCTTTGTCGAACATAGAGATCGGAGGTGCTGCTGCTCTGTCGAGGCGCGCCTGCTGCGCAGCTGCCGAGGGGGCAGAAGCCATCCAGAACAATCCCGCAACCGTGTCCTTCGCAGTTCTCCATCGTTGATCGAACGACTTGAGCAGATAGTGGTTCACAGTGCGGGTGAGACGATCGGCGTTGCTGCCGTAACTCCGTTTGAGTCCACCGGTCGCGGCGTGCCGCCGGTCTGAGAATGTCGCTTCAGAGTCATCAGGCATTGCAGCAAACGCTCGGTTGAATATTGCGACCTCGAACTCGATCTGGAGTTCGTCGCAGAGTTCCGCAAGCGACCATGCTCCCAACGTGGCCGCAGCAAGGGCCCACGGTGCTTGTGCCAGCGGCGAGTTTCGACTTGGCTGGAGCATGCTGGCCGAGCCGTCAATGAGCAGGCTGACGGCGTATGAGCGTCTTGTTGGACGGTCTCGTCTCTCGAACATCCGTTGGTACAGCCCCGCACCCAACAACAAAGCCGCGTACGGTGAGAGGTCTCCCGCGTCGTACCCGGAGCGCAGACCACGGCGTTGGTTGGCAAGGAACAGCGGATACAGCTCACCCGACATCCGCCGCTGGGCGACACCCCACTGTTGCGCGGCTTGCGCAAGCTTGATGTGACCTTCGGCTGCAAATGCTGTGAATCGGTGTGGAAACTCCGTCATAACTAGCTTGCCACTTTGGCCGGTTGGGAGATAAACCGACGGGGCCTCGGAGACACGTACGAGCTGGTCGCTTGCCGGGTCGCCGGCCTGATCTGACGCGCCCTTGCGGCCGTCTTTGGCACTCACCGTCTGCGCTTGGCGTGTCTCCTCATACGACTCCATTGAGGCGAGCGGCGGCGTCACGATTCTGACGGCATCTACGGTGTCAGAGATCGCGTTGACGTCGACCTCCTCTTTGAGCTTTCGGGTCGTGATCGAATCGCTGCGGCCATCTTCCTGCACAAGCCGATGGAGTTTCGCGACCTGGAGGATCTGGAGCGCAATCCCACCAACTGCCCATGGGTCCTGTGCGCCACGAACCTCGTCCAGAAAGGGCTGCGCGTCATCGAGAGCTGCCGCGACATGGGGAGCAGCCCGGCGGGCAACCTCGTCCCTGGTTAGGTAACCACCGACTATGAGGAAACATCCGAGGGCGTATTGGCCAAGTGGGCGGGCGTTTGCCAGCGCTTCTGGGGCAGCAGATCGGTAAAGGTCTCGTAACACGGATCGTGCGCCTTCGAAGGCGTCGAAGAATTGGAACTCCTGCCGAGCATCTTCGAGCGAGAGGAACAACGCTTCGCCAACCATGCCGGCCGCCTCATGCAGTGCGTCGACGAGCGAGACCTCCACGACTTTCTGAGTGAGTGACACATCACCTGGTGTGGGCGCGATGTCGGTGTCGAGGACGTCGGCGACTAAAGCGCCGATCTCGACGTCTTCGTCTTCGAAATCGAAAAGCGCAATGTTAAGCTGGAGTTCTTCTTCGTCCTCGTCATAGAGATGTTCGGCCACGGTCGGGCTGTCGGGCGTGATCCACGATTCCGGGATCGGGCGTTTCTCCTCGAAGTTGGTGGCGATCAGATGAACGACTTCATGTAGGGCCGAGGTGAGAGCAACCTCTGTCGGGGTCACCGGCGCGTGGCGGGCGTAGGCGGCTTGGAACACGGCCGGGTCTAGAACGATCTCGTCGGGACCGCCCGAAGATAGGGAGCCGAGGCGAACTTGGAGGTCCGGGTTGCCTGACAACGAGCGCGCAAAACGCGTGACGGCCGGTGCCACACGCTGGTAGCGGGCCACAACAGCTTCGATAGCCCGTTCTTCGATTGGCAGGATTTCGGCAAGTACCGACGTTGTCCGATCGCGCATAAGAATGCATTGTCTCACATGCGTCAAATCTTCCGATTCCGGCGTTGAGGCCTACGATTGGCTCATGGAGCCCTTGGTGATCGATGCCAAACACGAAATCCCGGGCGCTGAGTTGATTGAGAGTTTCTCGACGTCAGGCGGGCCCGGTGGGCAGCACGCAAACCGCTCATCGACACGGGTGACCCTCACATTCGACCTTGGCGAATCGGAAGTGTTTGACGATCTACTAAAGGGACGATTGCGGCGCAACCTTGGTCATCGTCTAACGAAGGGGGTGCTCGTTGTCGCGGTCGACGACAGCAGATCCCAGTGGCGTAACCGACAGCTTGCTCGAAGCCGGATGCGAGTTCTCTTGGTTGCTGCACTGCGCACGCAGAAGGTTCGGCGACCCACGCGCCCCACCCGAGCCGCACAACGCCAACGCGTCGACGAAAAAAAGGCGCGTGGTGAGACGAAACGTCTGCGGTCCAGGCCTCGGCACGACGACCCGCAGTAGAGGTTTTTCAGACTCCGGGCGCTCCTATCATGGCCGGATGCACTACTCGTTGACCACCCTTGACAACGGTCTGCGCGTCATCACCCAGGCAATGGCGTCGGCCCGGTCCACATCGATTGGCGTCTGGGTTGACGCCGGGAGTCGAGACGAGGTAGGTGCCGAGCATGGTGCGAGCCATTTCCTTGAGCATCTGCTCTTCAAGGGGTCTGAGCGCATGTCGGCTCGCCACATCAGCGAAGCGCTCGATGCGGTCGGTGCCCAGCACAACGCTTTCACATCCAAGGAATACACTTGTTACTGGACCCGTGTCCGGTCGGCCGACACGCCGCTTGCTGTTGACATCTTGTCGGAAATGATCCAGTTCCCTGCGTTCCGTCCATCCGAAATCGACTCAGAACGTCATGTTGTGCTCGAAGAAATCAACATGAACGATGACGATCCGAGTGACGTTGCGCACGAGCAGTTTGTCAACGCAATGTGGGTCGACCACCCAATCAAACCCCCAATCCTCGGTACCCGCAAGTCCATAACGGCAATGACTCGCGACACCATTCACGATTATTGGGCGCATCGTTACACACCTCACTCGGTGGTGGTATCGGCGGCCGGACGGCTGGACCACGACGACTTTGTGGCGCTCATCGAGAAGCACTTCGGAAAGTGGCAGGGTGATGCGCCATCACGCGAGTTGCGGACCCTTAAGTATCGGTCAGGAGTTGAGGTGGTCCGCCGCGACACCGAGCAGGCACACCTCGTCCTTGGTATGCCGGGGTACGTTCGTGATGACGAGCGCCGGTACCCACATCTTGTTGTCGACCATGTGCTCGGTGGCGGCATGTCGTCTCGTCTGTTCGAGGAGATCCGCGAGCAACGTGGCCTGGCGTACTCGGTCCACAGCTTTCGTATGCCGTTTGTGGATACAGGTGCCTCGGCTATCTACGTCGGGACCACACCGTCGCAGGCGCCCGATGTCCTCAAGCTGATTCGCGCCGAACTCGCAAAGATCGTCGAGAGCGGCATCACCACCGCTGAGATGGAGCGTGCCAAGGGCAATGTGAAGGGGAGTCTTGCGCTCTCAATGGAGGACGTAACTTCGACCATGACCCGAATAGGCAGGTCAGAACTCATCGGAATTGAACATTCGAGCATCGACGAGGTCGTTGCTCGCGTCGAGGCAGTCACCCCAGCCGAGATCGCCGAAGTGGCTTCCGATGTCTACGCCGGGCCGTTTGTCCTCGGCGCGGTTGGTCCGTTTGACGCATCTGATCTCGAAGAATTCGTGTCGTGAAGGTCGGCGTTTCTGGTGCCGGGGGAAAGATGGGCCGCACGGTTGCGTACGCCGTGGCTGGGGCGTCCGACCTTGACTTGTCTGGCCTCTACGATCCGCACGCTGTCGATCAAACGTTATGCGAGATCCGTATCGGTAACGAACGTTCCACGTTGTCTGGGTGTGACGTGGTCGTCGAGTTCACGCGTCCCGACGTGGTGTTGCACAACGCCGCTGCGTGGGGCCAAGCGGGTATGCACGCCGTCATAGGCACCTCAGGTTTTGACGATGATCGCATTGCGGAGCTCGAAGGTGTGTGGCCGAAAGACGGACCGAGATGTCTCGTCGTTCCGAACTTCTCTATCGGGGCCGTTGTCATGCAGCGGCTTGCCGAGATTGCGGCACCGCATTTCGCAGCCTCGGAGATCATCGAGTTTCATCATGATCGCAAGGTTGACGCCCCGTCGGGAACCGCGCTGGCCACCGCAAAAAGAATGGCCGCAGTATCCGAGCAGCAACGCTCGGTCGAGTCAGAGAATCTCGTTGTTGGCGCGACTGGAGCTCGTGTCCACGGTATCCCCGTCCACTCGGTTCGTCTCCCTGGCCTCGTCGCACATCAAGAGATCCTGTTCGGGGCGGTGGGGGAGACGTTACGAATCCGACACGACACAATCGATCGCAGCGCTTTCATGCCTGGGGTGCTCGCTGCTTTGCGGGGCATTGCCGACCTGGCCGACCCGGTCACGGTAGGACTCGACGGAATTCTCGGAATCTGAGTCGCTGGTTGGCACTGCCAGCTCCTTGTCGAGAGAACGGATAGTCACGGAGTGCCGAGTGCGTGACGACAGGTTGAACGTGCCGGTCGCATGAAACCGCTGAGACGAATCGAGATCCAGCGGGAATAGAGCCACACAGCTCGTCGAGATGTCGGCATTTGGCGACCTGAACGTTGCCCGGTCTGTGCCCGAGGCACTCGACCGCAGGCATCTTGCGGTCATCGGCCGCTACGCCTGGCGGAACTCACAAGTCGGGATTCTCATCTGTTTTCGCCGCGTCGCGCATGTTGCACGTAGTCGCGAGACAACTCATGGACTGAGGTGCACCCAATCAGGGCGAGGGTTCGTTGAAGCTCGTCTCTGAGAAGGCTAAGGGCGTGGTCGACTCCCCGTTCTCCTGCCGCACCTAGCCCGTACAGGTATGCGCGGCCAGCCATGGATGCTCGCGCTCCAAGGGCCACTGCTTTGACGATGTCGCTGCCGCGGCGCAGCCCGCCATCGCACAGCACCTCCAGTCGATCACCGACAGCATCTGTGACCGGGGCGACAAGTTCAATGGGAGGGGGAGCGCCGTCGAGTTGCCGACCTCCGTGGTTGGAAAGCGCTATCGCATCGACACCGTGGTCAGCGGCGATGACGGCGTCTTCAGTTGTTTGGACGCCCTTGAGAACAATCTTCCCTTTCCAACGATCTTTGAACCACTTGATATCGTTCCAGTTCAGCGATGGATCGAACTGACTAGCGATGAATTCTGAGAGCGAAACAGGGTCGGACCCGTCCGTTACCGATGTTCCGACAACGTTGGCAAATCGGATCGGTTCATGCCGGATAAAGTCCCACGTCCAGCCTGGATGGACAAGCCCGTCAATGATTGTGTCGAGTCCTATCTTGGGTGGAAGGTTGAATCCACGACGCACATCCCTTTCGCGACGACCAAGCACCGCAGTGTCGACGGTTATGACGATCGTCGAGTAGCTGGCGGCCGCGGCACGCTCCAGCATTTCAGCAAGGAGACCCTTGTCAACCCAGACATACACTTGGAACCAGAGGTCCCCGCTTGATACTGCCCTGACGTCTTCGATCGATCGGGTCGCGAGGCTGGAGAGCGTGTAGGGAATCCCGGCTCGTTCTGCGGCGCGGGCGACCGCCAGTTCCCCAGGCGAACACGCGATTCGACTGAATCCGGTCGGAGCGAGCACGAGGGGGAAAGCGAGCCTTCTGCCAAGCACTTCGGTTGAAGTGTCGACGACTGAGACATCGTTGAGAATCCTTGGCCGGAATTCCAGATCACGAAATGCTTGCGTGTTGCGTGCAAGGGTGGTTTCGTCCTCAGCCCCGCCATCGATGTAGTCGAACACACCACGCGGTAGCCTCCGCTTGGCTATGAGACGAAGATCTTCGACACTCGCTGCGCGGTTCAGGCGGCGCGTCACGCTGTTCGTTTCGAAGCCCCGGAAACGAACTACCGAGCGCAGCGTCTTGATCATGCCCATTCTTTGCTCCGTTCGACCTGCGCATCGGCCAATGTGAAATCGGTTGACCCGACCAATAGCGGGTGTCATCCGCGCAAGCGGTTTGCATTGATCTGAAGATAGCGTGCAAAATGCTTTCGCGAAAGATCAGCCGCATTTGAGGATCAACCGCGAGCGGAGGGAGCTCGGACTTCTCGGTCGATGGCAGGCGCTTCTTCAGGAATTTGGTTTGCTGCAACGAGGAGGCTCATCGCCGATGGCGGTGTGGTCTGCGGCGTTTCGCGCTACCCAGAAGGACTGTGGGCGACCGTGAGCCTTGGGGCATTTCTCACCTGTATGACGTCGCCCCGGCGTCGGGGCATGCGTGGCTGCTCAAGCGTCCGGTCGGTGTGCGTCGATTCTTGGCGCGGTCGGTGAGACTTGGTTGAGACACTTCGACGACATGACGGGCAGCGACCCTCCAACGTAGATCGCCATCAACTTGGGCGCGTCGCTGTTGCTCACTAGGCGGTGCCCGTGTGACGCCCTCGTCTCGAATCAATGTCCTTGTCTCGTCGGGCGACGGCAAGCTCGGTTTTGAGTTCGCGGATACGCCTTCTTCAAGCCGCCGGCCTGGCTGGTGACGGACCTTCGCCTTGACTGGTGTCGATCGTTTTGCGCCTTCACCAGTTGTAGATCATCTGCTCGCTGCTCCGGAGGGGTGTCTCAAATACGTGTCGTCTGTGAACAGGTTCGTGCGGTGATCAGCCGATGAGGCGTTGACCGGCCTCTCCGGCACCAACTAGCGGCGCAACGCCGCAGCGTTTCACAACTCACGATTCGGATTATTCGTACCTTGCACACAGCGCGGTCTCACACATCGCGAACGCAAACGTCAATCCCAAGAATCGATCGACGTTGTTCTAGGTGTCTAGAACAAGGCGCTTGCGAGTTGGCGCCGATACGAGATTGTCAGTGGATGCTCGTTGCCAAGCATCCCGAAGACGTCGAGCATTGCGCGTCGGGCGTCGTCGGTGTCTTCGCCCTTGTTCCGCACGATGAGCAGCATGTGATCGAGCGCCGGTTCGTGCTCTCCGCGCGCTGCCAGGGCCTGGGCGAGAGCAAGGCGGACTTCGTCGTCGTCATGGTCGAGATCGAGGGCTGCGGTGAGGGCGTTGATATCGTTGCCGGCAGCGTCGCTGAGACGTGCAGCCGCTTGCAGGCGATCGACTTCGTCACCTGGGGGAAGTTTTCCAAGAACGATGAGGGCGTCCGCAGTTTCTCCTCTGGCGATAAGCATGCTGGCGACGCTCGTGGCGGCGTCGTGGTGATCCGGTACCTCTGCCAGAACACCTCGAAAGAGCATCTCGGCGCGCTCGTTGTCGCCTGCCAGTGCAGCGCCTCGTGCTTCATCTACCGTGCGGTCCAGTTCGGAAGGCAGCATCGACGCGATCCAGTCGCGGACTGCAGACTCAGGAAGCGCGCCCGAGAACTGCCCGACAGGCGAACCGTTGACGAAAGCGACGATTGTGGGGATCGACTGCACTTTGAACTGCGTTGCAAGTTCTTGGTTCTCGTCGATATCCACCTTGGCGAGTATGAACTCGCCGTTCGCAGCTTCGGTGACTCGCTCAAGGATTGGGCTGAGTGTCTTGCAGGGCCCGCACCATGTCGCCCAGAAGTCCACAATCACCGGAATCTCTCGGCTACGAAGCACCACCTCCTCGTTGAAGGTGTCTGTCGTCACATCGACGATATTTGCGCGTTGCTGTTCCATGGACGAGAAGGTTAGTCGACGTCGGTCTGCTAGGTTTCACGCGATGAACGAATCCCTTGAGTCGCCATTTGGACCGGTATTGACCGCTGTCCTCACTCCGTTTGATGAAGCAGGCGCGGTTGACTACGAGACGTTCTGGCGGCTTGTGCGGCACCTCCTCGAAAACGGATCAGACGGGGTTGTCGTCGCCGGAACCACCGGGGAGTCGCCAACCCTGTCAAAGGTCGAAAAGATCGCAATGTTCAAGGCCGCGGTCGAAGCTGCTGCAGGCAGAGGTGTCGTGATCGCCGGCACCGGAACGTACAACACTGCGGAGTCGGTCGAGATGACGCAGCGCGCCGCGGATCTCGGCTGTGACGGCGTCATGGCGGTGACGCCGTACTACTCAAAACCGCCCCAGGAAGGAATCTACCGGCATTTCATGGCGATCGCCGATGCGACCGACCTTCCGCTGGTGGTCTACAACATTCCGGGGCGCACCTCGCGTCTGATCGAAGTCGACACCATGGCGCGCATCACGGAACATCCGCGGGTCGTGGCCATCAAAGACGCCACCGAGGATTTGGATTACGCCGACAAACAGTTCGCGGCGATCGACGGGCAGGCCGCGGTCTACTCAGGTGCTGATGCGTTCACGCTCGAGCTGCTTCGCCGCGGCGGCATCGGGGTTATTTCGGTGGCCGCACATCTGGTCGGCAACCAGGTCAGGGCGATGGTCGACGCGTACATTGCGGGTGAAGAGGAACAAGCGCAAGACCTCCACGATCTGATGTCCGATGTTGTTGACTCACTGTTTCTGGAACCGAACCCGATGGGTCTCAAGGCCGCAATGTCGTCGTTGTGGGGTGCGGTCGGTGACCCGCGGCTTCCTCTGATTCAGGCACAAGGGCAGACGCTGCATCTGATAGAGGTCGGTGTTAGAAAGGTTCTCGGTCAATGACAGTAAAGGTTGGATTTCTCGGGGGCCTCGGCGAGATCGGTCGAAATTGTGCCGTGATCGAGGTCGATGGAAAGCTTGCGATGATCGACTGCGGTCTGATGTTCCCAGAGGCCGAAATGCTGGGCGTGGACCTTGTCTTGCCTGACTTTTCTTGGGTACTCGACCGGGCAGAAGACGTCGAGTGTGTCGTGCTGACGCATGGCCACGAGGACCATGTTGGTTCGCTAGCGTATTTCCTGCGCGAGGTGAACGTGCCCGTGTATGGGACTCGTATGGCTGTGAACTTCGCAAAGTCACGTGTGGAGGAACTCGGCGTTGAGCCCGACCTTCGCGCTCTCGAAACCAATGAGTGGGTCGAGCACGGTCCGTTTAAGTTCACGCTGGTTCGGGTTGCACATTCGACCCCCCAGGCGGCAGGTGTCGTGTTCGACACACCTCAAGGGTTGATCGTGCACTCGGGTGACTTCAAGCTCGACCCGACGCCAATCGACAACAACCCGACTGATCTGCAGACATTCGCCGGTTTCGGGCGGCAAGGCGTCAGGCTGTTGCTTGCCGACTCCACGAATGCAGAGGTGCCCGGTGTGGTCCCGTCCGAGCGTACCGTTGGCCCTCACCTGACCGCCCTGACCGCGGAGGCGGAGGGGCGGGTGATCATTGCGTGTTTTGCAAGCCATGTCCACCGTGTGCAACAGGCGATCCATGCTGTGACCGCTGCGGGGCGCAAGTTTGCGTTTCTAGGTAGGTCGATGATCCGCATGTCAGCGATTGCCCGTGATCTCGGGCTTCTCGATTTCAATGACGAGGATGTCCTTGAGATGGATGATCTTCTGGAGCTACCGGACTACGAGACCGCGGTGATATGTACCGGTTCGCAGGGTGAGCCGTTTGCTGCGCTTTCGTTGATGGCTGCGGGTCAGCATCGTCACATCAAACTCGATGACAACGACACGGTGATCATTTCAGCGACGCCGATTCCTGGGAACGAGTCGAAAGTCTCGCGGGTGATCAACAATCTCACCAGGAGGGGTGTGACGGTTCACCACGGGCGGAACGCAACCGTGCACGTCAGTGGACACGCTGCGCAGGAGGAACTCAAGACCTTTCTGAACATCATCAAACCGCAGTCGTTCATTCCGGTGCACGGCGAGTATCGCCACCTTGATGCACATGCCAAGATCGCTCGCCTGATGGGTGTCCCAGACGTCCACATCCTCGAAGATGGCGACATGATCATTTTGGAGGATGACGGCGAAGCCAGAATCGAGCGGGGGGCGTTTCCAGCGGGCTACGTGTACTTGGATGGTCACGGGATCGGAGACGTTGATGGTGTGCTGCGAGACCGCAGACATCTTGCCGATGACGGGGTCGTGATCGTGACCCTTGGTGTTGATATGCAGAGCGGTGCAATCATCTTTGGCCCCGACGTGGATAGCCACGGGCTCACAGACGAGCCCGAGGAGATCCACAAGATGGTGCGCGAGCGTGTCACGTCGGGCATTACGTCTCTCGACACACCGCTCGATCACGACACGGTGCGGTCCAAGGTTCGCTCAATGACCGGCCGCGCCGTCAAATCTCATCTGGCCCGCCGCCCAGTGGTGTTCCCAGTAATCATCGAGGTTTAATAGTTCTGGCCCACGGTGGTGGGCCGCCCGCTAGGTGGCAGCCAGCCGCTCGAGAAGTTCCTGATTTCGTTCCATTGCGGCCGCGAGCTGTTTCTGGAACGCAGGGTCGTTGCGCCGACTCTCGATGCGATCGGCGATCGCTCTTCTGATCTCCTCAGTCACAGTTGTGTCCTCAACCTGAGCGATGGCCTCGAGGTCGGCCGCGACGTCGGTGGCGAGCCGCAGTGTCAATGCCTTGGTGTTCATGAGCGTCTCCTCGTAGTTGGTCGGCGCCGGCGTAACGTTTTGTCAGCGCGTTGCGTTACGTTGCGTTGGATCTTCCAACATCTTATGTCTAAATATCCAGATGTCAAGATATCAACCAATAGTGGTGTAAACGCGTGTATGTTTGAAATTCCCATCGACGAATACCTTGCAATCGCATCCGTCGTACTCAACGTTGATGTTGCCTCGATCTTGAGGACTACCGACCTTGGTCTTGCAGACTCGGCTCTACATGCGCCGTTTGCTGGATTCGGCGACATGAGTTCTACGCGTCAGATAGCGCGAAAGCCGGTGTTCTCCTGGTCAGACTCATCAAGAACCATCCACTTGTCGATGGCAACAAACGTACGGCCTTGCTAACGACAATGCGCTTTCTTGAACTGGCAGGCTACTCGTGGAGCGTCGGCCCGACCGATGCGTTTGAAAAGTTGCTTGCTATTGCTGCGGGCGAAATGCGTGAAAATGCCGCTACTCGCTGGATGTCCGAGACAGCCGCTCGAATCCCCTGATCGATGACCGTTGGTCATCCGGACCTCTATTGATCCGCGCTTGGATCGGCCACTCATTGAGTGGTCAAGCGGGGTGGGCGCTACAGTTGTATCAGACTCGACGTTTGGCATTGCCAGTCGTGAGCACACTGACGGAATCTGGAGGGGTCCATGGGAGCGGAACTACGAAACCCGAGAAGATGGGTTTCGTCCAAGGGCTGGTCATTCCTCGTCCTCGGGGCCGCGGTCGTCGCTGTCGTGGCGCTTTCGCTATCGCTATTGCCTAGCGGTGCAGCGGAGACGATCGTCCAGGATTGTGATCTGGCGGATTTCGTAGAGAACGATCTGTCTGAAGCATCCGGACGCTTGCCGTCGGGCGAGCTGGTGCGGGTTCTCACGATCGCAGCTGCCAGCGAAACGGATGCCATCTCGGTGCGTAAGGCTGTCTTCAGCGAATGCGCAGACTCAGGTGCCTCGATCGTTAGCGATGGAGTTCTGACGATGTCGTGGCGCACGGCGTGTGGCTCAGGGCTGCTGATGCGCTCCGGTGAAGACAGCATCGTTGTCATTGTCGAGGCCCCGACCTGCTGAACGGTCGCTGCGCTTTCGCCTCCTTCGTCGGTGACGCTGCGCTCCATCGTGTCGGCTCCGCCGACTTGAATGGGTAGGTCGTTGGGCCGATGGAACCGCTGTGGTGGCCAAGGTTCTTGGTTCAGCTTTGCTGAACGGTCGCTGCGCTTTCGCCTCCTTCGTCGGTGACGCTGCGCTCCATCGTGTCGGCTCCGCCGACTTGAATGGGTAGGTAGGTCGTTTGCACAGCGCGGGGGTTGGGGTATCGTTATTGGCCAATGGCTCAAACAACTAAGAAACGTCGGGGTCAAGGGCGGAAAACGACGAGACGGTCGGGCTCCAAGCGATCGACCGCATCAAGAAAAACATCACAAAAGACCGGATTGCTTCCAGCGCTGCGAAGCATGAAAGTGCGGCTCCGAGATCGTCTCGGTCGTCAGACCGACGATGTCTGGGGCGTCGTTCTCCTTGTCGGAGCGATCCTTCTGGGCCTGTCGTTTTTCGACAAGGCGGGTCCCCTTGGCAACTGGTCACGCGACGGTCTCGAACTTCTATTTGGCCTGTGGGCGGTGTTCGTACCGCTGATTCTCGGGTACATCGGTTTTGCAATGGTCGGTTCGATACCGCGCAAAGATTACGCCAGGGTGACGATCGGGTTGCTCGTCGTGTTTGTGTCTTCAATGGCCCTGTTCCATCTGTTGACGGGTGCGGTAGCGCTAGAAGGTTCGCTCGAAGAGGTAGTTGAGCGGGGCGGTGTTCTCGGATCTTTGATTGCGTTTCCGCTCGACAGACTGATTGGTTTCACGGGGGCAGCCGTTGTGCTGTTGGTCAGTGTCGCGATGGGTGCCTTGGTGGTTTCGCGAGCGACGATACGAGACGTGTGGCTCACCGTCTTCGGGAGTTTCCGACGACTGCGAGGTTGGCTCGGTATGCAAGCCGCCGCGACTGTAACTGCTCCCGCCTCGGCCCCACGCCAGGCTGACATCATTGTTGACAATGCAGGCCCGAAGTCGAAGGCTCCGTCCAAACCGAAGATCGCCAAGACGTCGCCACAGAATACGAAACCTCCTGAGGCACGCAGACCCGCGATTCCTGCACCATCGGGGGACGGCTACACCCTACCGCCGCTCGAATTGCTTGATCGTGGCGAAGGCGCCCACCAACCTCGCAAAATGTTGGAACGCACCGCCCAGGACCTTGAGTCTGCGCTGCTTGAGCACGGCGTGGACGCCCGTTTAACAAGGATCGTGCCGGGTCCGACCGTGACCCGCTACGAGATCGAGCTTGCCCCCGGGGTCAAGGTTTCGAAAATCACGAGCCTCAGCCAGGACATCGCCTATGCGTTGGCGTCGGTCGACGTTCGTATTCTTGCGCCGATCCCGGGGAGAAGTGCGGTCGGTGTCGAGGTACCAAACCGAAAGCGTGAACTTGTCACCCTGGGCGACATCCTCACCGCCGCGCATGCTTCGGGGGACACTGATCCGCTCAGGATCGGACTAGGCAAAGACATTTCCGGCAATGCCCGAATGTTGAAGCTCGACGACCTGCCACATGTGCTGATTGCGGGTGCAACCGGCGCCGGCAAGTCTTCGTGTATCAATGCCCTTGTCGTGTCGATCCTGATGCGTGCGAAGCCCGACGAGGTTCGGATGATCATGGTCGACCCGAAGCGGGTCGAACTCGGCCAGTACAACGACATACCCCACCTGCTCACCAGAGTCATCACAAACCCGAAAAAGGCAGCGGACGCCCTCGAATGGGCAGTGAGTGAGATGGATCGTCGTTACGACCTGCTTGCGGATGCCGGGGTGCGCGATATCACCAGCTACCGCACCAAGTGGGAGGCCGGTGGCCTCGACAAGGACGCCTTCGACAAGTTCCCCCGCATCATCATCATCGTCGATGAGTTGAATGACCTGATGATGGTCGCCGGGCGGGTCGTCGAGGATTCCATTGTCCGCATTGCGCAGATGGCGCGGGCAATCGGGATACACCTTGTGCTCGCAACTCAGCGTCCCTCGGTGAACGTTATCACCGGGGTCATCAAGGCAAACATCCCGTCGAGGCTTGCGTTCTCGGTGTCATCGCAGACCGATTCACGGGTTATTCTCGATACGGTCGGTGCTGAAAAACTTATCGGTCTGGGGGATATGCTGGTCGTCACCGCGCGCGAACCAAAGCCAGAGCGGATCCAAGGCGCCTTTGTGTCTGAAGGTGAAGTGCGAGCGGTGGTGGAGTACGTGAAAGCCCAGTGCCAGGCGCAGTACGACGAGAAGGCCGTGTTTGAGGTTGCTCAGAAGAAGGCGTCGCTCAAAGAAGAGTACGACGGCGAGGATCCGACGCTGATGCGCCAAGCAATCGAGCTGATCGTCCGTAGTCAGCTTGGGTCGACATCGATGCTGCAGCGGAAACTACGGGTCGGGTTTGCACGTGCCGGACGCATCATGGACATCCTCGAAGAGCGCGGAATCGTCGGTCCCAGCGAAGGCTCCAAGGCCCGCGAAGTGCTGGTTACCGAGGAACAACTCGACGACCTGTTTGCGGAGTCGTCCTAACCGCTGATCGGCGACACCGGGTCTCGGCCCGTCGCAGTACCCTGTGCACAATGGAGATCTCGGCCCGATTTGATGCGCTGTCTAAGGGTGCAGCTACCTCGTTCCGGTTCTCTGGTCTTATCGAAACACTGGTTGCCTACACCACCGCTGATTGCGTTCGGCGTGTTTGATGAACGAACCGATGTGGAACCCATCACCAGCGGTCCGGTTGGCGCAACGTACTCGATATCGCCATGGCGGTCGCAGATCACCGAGCGCGAACACCGAGCCGGCGTCGATGCAATACGCGCCGCGATCCGGGCAGGCGACACCTACCAAGTGAACTACACGTTTCAACTTGAGGCTGACTTTGATGGTGATCCGCAAGCGTTCTACCGCGATCTCATCGCGACCTAACGCGGCCGCCACGGAGCGCTGATCGACTGCGGGCGGTTTCAGATTCTGTCCGCGTCCCCTGAACAGTTCTTCTCGCTGCGGGGGCGGCAGCTGCACATGACACCGATGAAGGGCACGTTGCCGCGGGGCCGGTGGCTTTCGGAGGACCGCGAACTGTCCGTCCAACTGGCTAAGTCACCGAAAGACCGCGCTGAGAACTTGATGATTGTTGATCTCATCCGCAACGACATCGGAAGAATCGCCGAATACGGGTCAGTCAAAGTCGACGACCTGTTTGCGGTCGAGCCATGCGAGACCGTGTGGCAGATGACGTCGAAGGTGCGAGCGATACTGCGGGTCGGTGGGATGGATGGGTCGTGACGACACTGGCGAGTTGCGGGCCGAATTCAACGTTGCGATTCGTACCGTCACGATCGACACACAGCGGGGCACCGCGACCTACGGCACCGGCGGTGCTATCACCTGGGAATCAGATCCGAGCAGCGAGTACGCCGAAACCCGGTGGAAAGCTCGCCTGCTCACCACCCGGCGGCCCGACATGCGCCTCATCGAAACCATGCGATGGGATCCCGAAGGCGGATTCATGTTCCTCAATGAACATCTCGACCGCATCGTCGAAAGCGGCATCTTTTTCGGGTTCGACGTTAGGCGAGGGGCAATTGTCGAGGCGCTGGAGCTAGTCGCGTCGTCTGCAAGCGCTCCACACATCACGCGGGTAGTGGTTGATCGGGCCGGTAGCGTCGAAGTCGAACAGCGCGAGCAGAGCCTCGCTTGTTTTGCGTCCGATCTGGTTGCGGATGCGAAGGCTGTTCACCTCGCGCTGAGCCCGACCCCAATCGATGTTGACGACGTGTTCTGGTATCACAAGACCACCCAGCGCAGCGGATATGACCGACGGCTCGAGGCGGTTGATGGCGAAGAGCCATCTACATGAATAGCTAGCTGCCTGTCCCCGCGAGGGTTTAAGGGCGGACGGAGTCGAGGAAGTCGAAGATGTCGACGCCGTCTGAGAGTGACCGCATGATGTGCCCTTCGCCGTCTCGGATGTCGAGTGTCACTGTGCCTCCGAGCGATTCCAGCGTATCGGCCGTCTCCCTCATGGGTCCGATCCAGCCGGGGTCCTCTCCACCGACAAACATCGCGACAGGCAGTTTTGCGAGATCGGCAAGGCTGCCCGCATCGGTGGGACCGGCTGGGAAGCCCGGGAACACCAGCACCGAGGCGAAACGTTCCGGCTCGAGGGTGGCGATACGAAAGGTGCTGCGCCCACCGTTGGACACACCTGCGATGTGGTACCGGCCGCCCTCAAGCTTGATCCAGGCAAGCTGGTCGAGGAATTCGGGGATGTACTGCTCTGAACCTTGGAAAAAGAGGACACCGTCTGGCGCGGCCGGTGTTATCACGACCCACCCGCGTTGCATCGCCTGTTCGGCGTAGGTCGATTCTGCAAGCGAAGTCATTAGCCCGACACTCTGATCCCCTGGTGGCAACGCCAGCAGAACGGGGTACTGCTTGTCCGAGTCGAAGTCCTTGGGGAGTATCAGTCCGTAGGTGATCTCGGTCCCGTCTGACATCGTGGTCCTACGAATGTCGACCGTTCCGGGTCTGAGGTCGTCGGGCGCAACAGGCGACGACTGTGGGGGTTCTGATGAGGTCGCCACTGCCGGTGCGCCCGACACCTGCGAGGAACTAGACGCGCCACCGCAAGCCGCAAGCCCGATCGCGAAAAGAAAAAGCACACGTCTCATAACCCAACAGTAGGACGTCACGATCATTACTCGTCCTCGGCACACACCGTGTGATCTGGCGGTTCAACCTGGACAGTGGTGTCGACTATCCCGAACCTGGTCTCGAGTAGGTCGGCTGCTTGGTCGAGCACGTCGTGGTGGTCGCCGCCGGCGGCCACCGTGATGGGCGCTGAAGCTACGTTTTCTCCAGTACTTACTGTCCACACATGCAACTTGTGGATACCGGTGACCGATTCGATCTCCGACAGGGACGACCTGACTTCGTCGATGTCGATACTCTCGGGGGCGATTTGGAGAAGAATCCGCATTGCTTTCTTGCCGAGGCGCCACGCCCGCGGGACGATGAAGACAGCGATCGCGGCACCGATGAGCGGGTCGATGATCTGCCACCCAGTGACCCATATGACGCCGGCCGCAAAGATCACGCCGATGGACCCGATCATGTCTGCCCATACTTCCAGGTAGGCGCCCTCGACGTTGATCGACTCATTGCAGCTTGCGCGCAGCAGCCGCATAACGATGATGTTCACGACAAGACCGACGATTGCAATAACAAGCATGATGTCCGACTCGACGTCGACTGGTGTGCCGAGGCGGATGATGGCGATCGCCATTGCAAGGCCGATGGTGTCGGTGACCATGTGTCCGGCGTCAGAGAGAAGCGCAAAAGATTGGGTGACAATGCCGCCCACGACTTCGGCGACCATGAACACCGAGATGAGGAAAAACGAAATCGTGAGGAGGCGGAGATGCGCGCTTCCCGACCCTTTCGGCACATGGTTGTGGTCTGCTCCTATTCCCAAAACTTAGCATAAAATGGGAAAACGCCGAAGCCCGGTGTGTCGAGTTGGTGTTCGCTGAGATGTGACTACGATCGCGGCGTCATGGGCGACTACCACGTACACCTACATCAACACGGCCCGTACTCCGGCACCGGGCCTCGGCCCGGCGAATACCCTGACGGGCTTATCGAGTCGTACATCGAGGCAGCCGCTGCCCGTGGCGTTACCGAGGTCGGATTTACAGAGCATCTTTACCGTTGTGTGGAGTCGGCGGATGCCCTCGGTCGGTTTTGGGAGCGCGAGCCGCGCACCGACCTCGCCGATCAGGCTGCTGTGTATGTCGCGCAGGAGCGCAAACTTTCGTTGGAACGTTACGTGGAGGTGGTCGAAGCCGCCAAAGACCAAGGCCTCGCCGTGAAACTCGGCCTCGAGATCGACTTTTTCCCCGACACGATGGCTGCGGTCCTTGATCTGATAGCGGACTATCCGTGGGACTTTCTTGTCGGCTCGGTGCATTGGATTGGCGGCTGGGCGTTCGACCAGGACGCCGTGTCATACGAATTTGACCGACGTGGTGTCTCCACAGCGTACGAAGAATATTTCGGATTGATCACCCAGCTTGCGGCGTCTGGCTCGGTGGATGTTCTTGCCCACATCGACCTCGTCAAGAAATTCGGGCATGTGTACCCAGGTTCCTCGGCCGAGCTGCACGAACCGGTTGTGAGCGCCGCGGCCGCCTCCGGTACTGCTGTGGAGGTATCGTCGGCCGGACTCTACAAACCGGTCAACGAGATGTATCCAGAGCGCGGATTGCTCGCAATGTTCAACACCGCCGGGGTCGCGATCACGCTTGCGTCAGATGCTCACGTGTTCAGCGAGTGCGGGCGTGACAACGACGAAGTTGTCCGCTACTCCAGGGCTGCCGGTTACTCCGAGTACGTCGTGTTCGACAAACGTGAGGCAAACTCAGTGCCTCTGCGGACTTTGGCGCAGACATGAAATACTCGAGCACCAGGGGAGGACTCCACGACGCAACCTTTGCAGAGGTACTGCTCGGAGGCCTTGCACCAGACGGTGGGTTGGTAGTTCCGAATGAATACCCGTCCATCGAAGGCAGTCTTGGTGCGCTCGTCGGCGCCGACTATCCCGAGGTTGCGTTTGCCGTGCTGAGAATTTTCATTGGTGAGATGAGCGATTCGGATCTGCGCTCAGTCGTCAACGACGCCTACCGGCCAGGGATCTTTTCCGGACAGGGTGTGGTCCCCGTTGAACACGTTGGGGACCGATGGTTGATGGGGTTGTCGACCGGACCAACGTTGGCGTTCAAAGACTTGGGGATGCAACTTCTCGGTCGGTTGTTCGACTACGAGCTCACACGCCAAGACCGCACACTGACCGTCCTCGGGGCAACATCGGGGGACACGGGTTCGGCTGCCGAGCACGCAATGATCGGTCGCGCTCGCGTGTCGGTTGTGATGCTGTCCCCGCACGACAAGATGAGTCCCTTCCAGGCTGCACAAATGTACAGCATCGATGAGTCCAACATTGTGAACCTGGCGATTGAAGGTGTGTTCGACGATTGCCAAGATATTGTGAAGGCCATCAACGCCGACGCACAGTTCAAGGCGGCACACAACATAGGCGCAGTGAACTCCATGAACTGGGGGAGGATTCTGGCCCAAACCGTGTATTACGTGTGGGCGTGGTTGCAGGTCGGGGCAGACCGTGAGAGCGAGATTGATGTCACCGTTCCAACTGGAAATTTTGGCAATGTGTGCGCGGGTTGGGTCGCCAAACAGATGGGTGTCCCCATCAGACGACTCGTCGTGGCATGCAACGAGAACAACGTGCTGGACGAGTTCTTCAAGACCGGCCGTTATGCGGTTCGTGCAGGCGAGGATGTTGTGACCACGTCAAGCCCATCCATGGACATCGCAAAAGCCTCGAACTTCGAACGGTTTATCTTCGATCTGCTCGATCGCGATGCCGATGTTACGAAGGACGTGTTCGCAAGTCTGACGCCCGATACCCCACTCGAGCTGAGTCCCGCATTGGTCAGCGAAACCGGGTTTGTTAGTGGAACCTCGACCGAAGATGATCGCATGGCGACGATCCGGCAGGTCTACACCGATCACGGTCGCCTGATCGACCCTCACACTGCCGACGGGTGGCACGTCGCATCGCAGTACGTCGATAGTGCGGTCCCGATGGTGACACTCGAGACGGCGTTGCCCGCGAAGTTTGCTGACGCCATTGAAAGGGCGACCGGGGTCGTACCCGCACGGCCGGAGCGCTTCCGCGGCATTGAGGACCTTCCCCAGCACGTCACCATAATTCCTGCCGACACCGGTGTGGTCCGAACCCACATCGAGGCGCTGCAAGCATCGCCCTAGCCGCGTCCTCAGGATTCTTGCGCTCGCTCGTACCGCATACGGGTTCGTTTAGCGCCGGAATCCTTTACCGGAGGACTCGGAGGGCAGTTTGGCGTAACCCCTCGGCATCCAGGCCGAGCTCTCGCAGTATTTTGGCGGGTTTGGCGTGCGGAATGAATTTCACGGGGACTCCCATAACGTCAACACGACACGACGCTCCCATGTCTTCGAGCGCCGTGCGGATACCGGTACCGGCGCCGCCTTGTCTGAAGCCGTCCTCGATCGTGATGACGACGTCGTGGCGGGCAGCATCCTCAAGCATCGACTCGTCGAGAGGTTTGACAATCCGCGGGTCCCACACCGTTGTCTCAATTCCGTCGCTTGCGAGCAGCTCCGCGGCCTCGAGCGCCGGTGCGAGCATTTTGCCGACGCCGATGATGCAGAGCCGGTCGCCTGTACCGAGACGCGCCCGGCGCGCTGACAGGCCTGATCCCACCTCGTCCTCTCCTGCAACAACGGCTTCGGTCTTCGGCCAACGAATCGACACCGGGCCATCACACAGCGAAACGGCGTCGGCCATCATTACCTGGAGTTCCTGATATGACGATGGTGCCATCACTGTCATCCCTGGCACCTTGGTGCACAGCACCATGTCGAGGACTCCGTGATGTGACGGCCCATCGTCTCCCGTGATTCCGGCGCGGTCGAGGCAAAAGATGACGTGCTGACCGAGCAGCCCGACATCCAGGTTTGCCTGATCGAATGCTCGGGTGAAGAACGTCGAGTAGATCGCGACGACCGGTATCAGTCCGCCGAGGGCCATTCCGGCGGCGGCCGTCACTGCGTGTTGTTCGGCGATCCCGACGTCGAAGCTTCGATTTGGGAATCGCTCCGCAAAGGCGAGGACGCCAGTCGAATCGGGCATGGCGGCTGTGATGGCGACCAGGTTGGCGTGTTCCTCGCCGAGTTTGCAAAGGGTTTCCGTGAACGCCGCGGTGTAGCTTCCGGGGCTGATCGAACCGGTATCGTGCATCAGCTTGATGTTGTCGTTCTCCGCCGGTGCGTAACCCCGACCCTTCTGCGTGAGAACATGGACGACGGTGGGTCCGTCGAATTTGGCAGCATTGCGCAGCGCGTTCTCGACCTCTTTGATGTTGTGTCCGTCGAAAGGCCCGATATAACGCACGCCAAGGTGCTCGAAGAAAGCCGGCGGTTCCCAAAAGTGCCTGATCGCCGCTTTCGCTGCTCCGAGAGCCCGGAACAGGAACCCCCCAAAGCGAGGAACATTCTCGGTCACTTCCTCAAGCTTGCGCTGCCGCCGCATGTAAATCGGGTTCGAACGGATCTTGACAAGGCTGCCGCCGAGCATCGAAATCGTCGGTGCGTAACTGCGGCCGTTGTCGTTGAGGACGATCGTGATCTTGCGCCCTGAGTGACCGAGGTTATTGAGGCCTTCAAACGCCATCCCACCAGTCATCGAACCATCGCCTATCACTGCAACAATGTGGCCGTGATCCTTCGAATCGTCCAGGTCCCTGGCGGTTGCGAGGCCGTAGGCATAGGAGAGGACCGTGCTGGCGTGACTGTTTTCGATGATGTCGTGTTCGGATTCTTCGGCACTGAGATAGCCACTTAGCCCGCCCTCTTTGCGCAGGTTTGCGAACCCCTCGCGGCGGCCGGTCACGATCTTGTGGATGTACGCCTGGTGACCCGTGTCCCAGAGGATCAAATCTTTCGGCGATTCGAACACTCGGTGTAGCGCAAGCGTCAGTTCGACAACACCAAGGTTCGAACCAAGGTGGCCTCCGTTAGCCGTTACCGAGTCGACGACCAGCGTGCGGATCTCATCCGCCAGAACATCGAGTTCGTCGTAGTCGAGTCGACGGAGGTCCGCCGGCTCGTTGATGTGCTCCAGATACATTGGTCGAAGGTTCTCCGAAAAGAGGCTCAGCGGGGAATGTCGCGAGAACACTACCGCAAGTCGACACCGACATCTCTCGAATACTGCGTCTTGGTGATCGGCAACCGCCCGTTTCGATTGCACTATCGACGGCTGGCGCGGGAGCAGATCGGGAAGACCCTGGCTGACGAGGGCGCGACCTATTCCGACAAGTAGGGTTGTCTCATGAAGAAAACCACACAAGCCGCCACCTGGTCGGTGTCGGTGGGTTCGCTGGAATGTCCAGAATGCGGTGCGAATGCCGTCTCGACCGCGCCGGCGCCGTGGCGCCGTAGTGTTACCACATTCGTGCTGAAGGGCTCGCGCGTCCCGACGGTGTCGGTTTGTGACGCCGGTCACCAATGGCCCGCGGCGCGGCTGACAACACATCGCATCAAGGGTCGACGGCTTCGATGACCTCAGCGGACGGCGGCGACCGCCACTGACGCTGGAGCCGTGCTTGCTGATCACCAACCGCAAGGCGATGTGTGTGTGATGTTGGACCCTGCTGGTCACCCATTCTGCGTGTTTTAGGGCTTCATTCCGGTGGTGCTGTCGCGGGTGGAAAACACCAGTAAGAATCCCAAGAAATGTTGGGTTTTGGGGTTGACAATCGAACAAGTGTTCGATAGATTACGGGTATGAGTTACGCCCAGTTAGCAGCAACGGACAAACCCCGTAATACGGTGGGTGCTGGCACCGTGACGGGTTCGAGTGGTTCGGATTTCGAACCAATATTCTTTGACACACCCCACATGGACGCCCGGGCAATACCCGTGGGGCTTGATGACATAGAACCCGGTGCCGTCCTCGCGTTCATCCTCGACGGTATCAATATCGGGGAACTGTGTGGTTATGACCGGGTCATAGTGTTACGAGCCCACCAACGCTTGGTATCTCACTACCAAGCACAGCTTTACACAGACATGGCTGGCATCACGACAGTATTCGAGAACCCCACCGACACCCCAAACCACGTCGCCGACCATGTTTCTGGCGAGCCTTCTGGGGGTCCCAGTTTTGATGCTGTCAGGGATGCCGGTGTTGAGATCGGTTGTGCGTTACATCTCACCCGCCGCGCCGCCGACACCGAGCTTGGTGTAGCGCTTGAGCTCACTGGTCGGCTCCCGAGGCTCCATGAGATGCTCACCCTGGGCCTGGTAGATGTGCGGCGGGTAAAATGTATGTCTGCTGCCACTATCCACCTCGACACTGACACCGCCCGGGGTGTGATTGATAGTGTTGCTAACGAGGCCCCCGGGTTAACCACAGGGCAGCTCAGAGCCCGCATCGCGAAACTCTGCATCAACGTAAACCCTGATGATGCTGCCCGACGCTTTCAAACAGCACACGGGGACCGTCGGGTTGTGATGGAAGCAACCACTGAGGGCACAGCCAACCTGATGGGTCTTGCTCTGGAACCAGGCCGGGTAGTGGAGATCACCAACCGGATCAACAACTTGGCTAAAAGTCTCAGACGGGGCGGTGAGACACGCACCATGGACCAGTTACGAGCCGACGTCTACGTCGACCTACTGACAGGCACCAACTATCACGCTGCGGGTCGGGGTGTGATCCATATCACCACCGATCTTCAAACCCTCACCCGCCTCAACGATCATCCTGGTGACCTGGGTGGCTACGGGCCAGTAATAGCTGACATTACCCGCCAAATCGTCGCCCAAAACGCTGACACCAAAACTGAGTGGCGCTGGTCCATTACCGATCCTGACACGGGTGAACTCACCCACACCGGAACCACGACCCGCCGCCCCGGTGCCGCGATACGCCGCGCAGTTGAGATGCGCCACACGACCTGTGTGTTCCCCGGATGCCGCATGCCATCCGTCGAATCCGATTTGGATCACCGTGACCCAGTCACCCACGGCGGACCCACCACGCCGCCTAACCTGGCACCGTTATGCAGGTTCCACCACACCCAAAAACACCTCGACTGGCGCCTCGAAAAACTCGACAACGGCGACTACCAGTGGACCAGCCCCCTCGGCCACACCTACACCACTCGCCGAGCACCACCCTAAAAATGGACCGAACCGGCCCGCGGTTTCCCATCGGAATTGGTGCGATGGGGGGAGCGGGGTGATTCCGCTGCCACCGGGTTGGCCGAAGCCACGGCGCTGGCTGCGAAGTATCCATCGATTACCAGCATTCGTATCTACGAGGTCATGGAGCACTAAACCAGTGCCCCGACGGGCAAAAGGGCTGACACCGTTTCTGGCGACGTCGGCGATCGCTCGGTGCGAAAAGACAAGAGTCGGGTTCGTCGGTGCGGGAACGAACCGAGACGCAACCGGCTGTCGTGCGGTCGGCAGTGCTCTTCTAGACTCTGTGCAATGTCTTCTTCTCCTCCGACCGTGTGGCTTGAGACGCTTGGGTGCGCCAAGAACCAGGTCGATTCGGACAAACTCACCGCGTTGCTTGACACGTCCGGATACGTGATGGCCGCGTCGGCGAAGGTCGCCGACGTGGTGATGGTGAACACGTGTGCATTCATCGAAGCGGCCCGTGAGGAATCGATCGACACGATCCTTGCTCTTGCGGATATCAAGAACGACGGTGCCAACCTTGTCGTGCTTGGTTGCATGGCGCAGCGTTACGAGACCGAGCTGGCTGAAGCGTTGCCGGAGGCCGACGCGGTCCTTGGTCTCGACCGCTACGGCGAGCTGATCTCCACACTCGACACCATGACGGACTGGCGGCCGCTTCGGGTCACGGCGGCGCCGACATCCAAGATGGACATTTTGTACCAGACGAAACGTCCGACACCGACGACGCCGTACGCCTACGTCAAGATCGCCGAAGGGTGCGACAAGAGCTGCACGTTCTGCGCAATCCCGCAGTTTCGCGGCAAACAACGCTCGCGTTCACCGCTGAACATCCGCGACGAGATCGCCGACCTCACCGCACAGGGCGTCGGTGAAATCGTCATCGTTGCACAGGATCTTGCCGCATACGGGCGCGACATCAACGCACCCGGAGGCATCGAGTCACTGGTGCAATTCGTCAGCGATGTTGAAGGCTTGCGAAGACTCAGGCTGTACTACTTGTTCCCTCGTGAGGTCCGGCCAAAACTGATTCACGAGATGGCTTCGAACCCTGTTGTGGCGAACTACTTTGACTTGTCGCTGCAGCACGTCAACCCAGGGTTGCTTCGAGCGATGAAACGTCCAGGCAGCGGGGAGAAACATCTCGACCTCATCGCGCGCATCCGCACGGAGGCCGACCGGCCTGCTTTCAGGTCGAGCTTCATTGTTGGGTTTCCCGGCGAGACGGATGATGAGGTCGAGGAACTTGCAACATTCATGCGCGACGCCACGATTGATTGGGTGGGGTTGTTCCCCTATTCGGCGGAGCATGGAACGCCGGCGGCGGAAATGGCGAACCAGGTCCCGGCCGACGAGATCGAAGAGCGGGTCCGATATCTACAATCCGTCCAGGATGAAGTCACGCTCGAACAGTCGCTCGCCCAGGTCGGACGGCGCTTCGAGATTCTGATCGATCAGGTCGAGGACGAGCGCCCTGTCGGGCGTTCGTATCGCGAGGCGCCTGAAATCGATGGTGTGGTGTTACTCGACACGGGGAAACCAGGAGAATGGGTGACGGCTGAGATCACTGCGGCGTACGGCGTTGAAATGGAAGCGACCGTCGTTTCGTAGCTTCCCGTTCGACCGCCGCGGCAAACGGCATGTGTGGGATGGACACCGGTTGCTGAGGCCGTAACCTATGTCCATGATTGTTGAGACGCTGGCGGTGGGGACCGAGCTTTTACTCGGTCAGATAGCAAACACAAACGCCGCTGCGATCGGTGAACGGCTTGCCGAAAACGGTTTGACCCATCTCCATCAGACAGTTGTCGGTGACAACATGGACCGCATGGTTGGGGCGATCAGACTCGCCATGTCGCGCGCCGATGCGTTGATCATCACGGGTGGCATAGGACCGACGGCTGACGATGTCACCCGAGAGGCCATCTGTCTCGCAACCGACCGAGCGACGGCTTTCAGCGAAGAGTACGCTGCCGAGCTACGAGAGCGATGGCAGCGCCTTGGGCGTGACATGCCGCCGTCGAACCTTCGCCAGGCTGAGTACCCCGAGGGCGGGGAGCTGCTGGAAAACCCGAAGGGATCGGCCCCCGGCGTGTATATCGAGCACGAAGGCACGATGATCTTTTCGCTGCCGGGGGTGCCGGCGGAGATGTTGCCGATGGTGGATGCGCAGGTGCTCCCGCGGATTCTCGCTGCTGCCGGCGACCAGGGCGTTCTGATTAGTCGCATCATTCGCACGTTTGGCGAGTCCGAAGCGAAGGTCGGTGAATTGCTATCGGACATTTTCGAGACAAGCGAGAACCCGACGGTTGCGTACCTCGCGTCGGCATCTGAGATCAAGATACGGCTGACGGCTCGGGCACCAGACGCTGAAGCAGCCCGTGCGCTTATCGCCCCGATCGAAGCGATCGTCGTTGAGCGACTGGGGCACCGGATATTCGGGTTCGACGCCGACACGATCGAGCGTGGATTGGCGTCTCGGCTTCTGGAGCGAGGGTGGACGATTGGTACCGCTGAATCCGCAACGGGCGGCCTTATATCAGGCAGGTTGACGACTATCCCCGGTTCCAGCGGTTGGTTTCGTGGTGGGATTGTTGCGTACCACGAAGACGTCAAGGTCGGAATCCTCGGGGTGTCACCGCTCACGATCGACGAATACGGTGTGGTGTCCGAAGAGGTCGCCATCGAAATGGCGCGCGGTGCCCAAACGGCGCTTGGTGTTGAAGTTGCGGTGTCAGTCACCGGCTCGGCCGGTCCCGACCCGCTTGGCAAAGACGTCGGAACAATGGTCATTGCAGTGGCAACACCCGATGATATCCGTGCCCGTACGTCGCGCTTGCCGGGTGACAGGGAGCGAATTCGCGCATACACGGCGACGGCCGCGCTCCACTTGGTGCGCCTTGCATTGGACGGCGTGTGGTGGGAGACGTCGTAGACATTGACACGCCGCGGCGCCTGTTCGTCGGCGTAGCGGTTGACAACGAGGCTCGTCATACGCTGGCGCACGCCTTGCAGATTGCCGGCGTCGAGATGATCGGCAAGCCGGTTCCGCCAAAATCGTGGCATGTCACCCTACGGTTTCTGGGCTTGACCTCGCCGGTTGTGCAAGACCTGTTCATGCGAGAGCTTGAGGAAACGATCAGCGTTGCGCCGTTCACGTTGCGACTCCACACGATCGGTTCCTTCCCGCGATCCGACAAAGCGACCGTTTTGTGGTTGGGGGCCGACGGGGGAGACGCACTTGCGATACTCGGTGCTCAGTGTGAGGCTGCTGCCGAGGTGGTCGGTTTTGAACCTGAGGGTCGCCCGTTTGTCCCTCACCTCACGCTGTCGCGCATTCGTCCACCCGCCGACGTCCGTGAATTGACCCGTATCGAGATTCCAGCGATTCGGACCAAGGTTGATCGGGTGACGCTGTTCCGGTCGTATTCGGGCGCAGGTGGCGTTGTCTACGAACCGGTCGATGAGATCATGCTTGGCTGAGGTGGCCTTGTGGAGAGGCCTGTGAGCACAGTACTCGACATCGAACACCTGTTCGTATAGAGTGGCGGCACACCAACACACAGAGTTTGTCACAGGTACCGGGTACGTTCTGTTGTACCGCCTGAGAAGGGAGAATCCCGGTGGATTCAGAACAGAGTAAGAATCTTGAAATGGCGATGTCGCAGATCGAACGGCAGTTCGGCAAGGGCGCCATCATGAAGTTGAGCGACAGCGCAGTGCGCAACGTCAGGGCGATTCCGACGGGTGCGTTAGCGCTCGACCTTGCCCTTGGCATAGGTGGTGTTCCTCGCGGCCGGATTGTCGAGATCTACGGTCCAGAGGCATCTGGCAAGACAACCCTTGCACTCCATATCGTCGCCGAAGCGCAGCGCAACGGGGGAGTTGCTGCATTCATCGACGTCGAGCATGCACTTGACCCTGTGTACGCCAAAGCGTTGGGTGTTGATGTGGACGAGCTTCTGATAGCCCAACCGGACACCGGCGAGCAGGCCCTCGAAATCGTCGACATGTTGGTTCGATCGGGTGCGCTCGATGTGGTCGTCATCGACTCCGTTGCTGCACTTGTACCTCGCGCCGAACTTGAGGGAGACATGGGCGATGTCCATGTCGGGCTCCAAGCTCGGCTGATGTCTCAGGCTCTACGCAAGCTTGCCGGCTCGATCAACCGATCTGATACAACGGTGATCTTCATCAACCAGCTTCGTGAAAAGATCGGTGTGATGTTCGGCTCACCTGAGATCACGCCGGGTGGTCGTGCGCTGAAGTTCTACGCAAGTGTTCGTCTAGACGTTCGGCGTATCGAGGCGATCAAACAAGGCACCGAAAACGTTGGCAACCGTGTCCGGGTCAAGGTCGCCAAGAACAAGGTCGCACCACCGTTCCGTCTCGCTGAGTTCGACATCATGTTTGGTGAAGGAATCTCACGAGAAGGCAGCCTGCTAGACGTTGCGGTCGAAGAGGGAATCGTCCGTAAATCTGGTGCCTGGTACACGTACGAAGGTGACCAGCTTGGCCAAGGACGTGAGAAGGCGAAACAGTTCCTTCGCGACACACCAGAGCTTGCAATGCAGCTTCAGGACCAGGTCCTGCGTGCAGTCGGTCTCATAGAATCGGACGATATCTCGTCAGACGCTTCTGCTGTCGAGGCGGACTCCAACGTGGCGGCCGAGTAGTCACCGCAGGACGTCGATCGGTATGGTGCGGCGCGATTGCAGCGCCTCACCATATTTTTGCGAAAACAAGCCATGTAACCGTTCGACATGGGCTACGATCCCATCAACGAGAACCAATACTGAAAAATGGAAACGCCGTACAAAGCACTGATAAGGAGAGAACAGCGTAAGGGAGCCTCTTCGGTCAGACCGACCGAGAACCCCGCAACGCTGACACGACAGAGACAACCGAGTTAAAGCTACCGACCAGGTAGCTAAAGGGCGGGTCATACCGCCGATCTGTCAGTACAGCCACGGTGTCCCAGGATAGGGGAACAAATGACTGAGCCGTGGATGATGAGAGCGGTCGTCAGCGCCCTCCTCATGGTCATCGCATTTCTGGCTGGAAGAGCGGCCCACCGCCGGAAGACCGCCAATGCAACCGCAGCGGCGCAAGCAACGCTGTCTGAGGCGCGCGCCGAGGCGCAGCAGCTACTCCTTCGGGCTGAAGACGAAGGGCGGGCAGTCGCTCTTGCACATCGCGAACGAGAAGAGGAAGCGCTTGAGCATCGGAAGTTCGAAGCGAGCAGCCTAGAGGAACGTCTCGCCCAACGGGAAGCGACACTCGAACAACGCGCCGCAAACCTTGCCAACAGGGAGGAGCTTCTGCTCGAAAAGGAGCAAGGGCTTCAACAAGAGCGCGTCGAACTGGATACCGAAATCGAATCCGTTCGCATCCGTCTCGAAGAAGTAGCAGGGATCGACGCCGACGCAGCACGCACCGAGCTGCTCGAAAGGGTCGAGGATGAGGCACGCCGCGAAGCGATGGTGCTGATGAGGGACCTTGAACTCAAAGCTCGAGAGGAATCTGAGCGAAGATCGAGGCGGATCCTGGCCACCACCATCCAGAGGCTCGCTGCCGAAGTCGTGTCGGACGCCTCCGTGTCGAGCGTGGCGTTGCCCAGCGACGATATGAAGGGACGGATAATTGGTCGCGACGGACGCAACATACGGACGTTCGAAGCTGTGACCGGCGTGAACCTCATCGTCGACGACACACCAGAATCTGTTTCGCTATCGACATTCGATCCGGTACGGCGTGAGATCGCGAGGCGCGCATTGGTGAGACTTGTTGAGGATGGCCGTATCCATCCAGCATCGATCGAGGAAGCGTACGAAAAGGCCCGCTCAGAGGTGGAGCATTCTGTTCGTGATGCGGGGGAGTGGGCGATGCTTGAGGCCAATGTCACTCGCGTTCATCCCGAGATCGTGACTTTGTTGGGCCGACTGCGATTCCGCACGTCATACGGCCAGAACGTGCTCAACCATCTCGTCGAGTCAGCGAACATCGCCGGGATGCTTGCCGCCGAACTCGGTGTCGGTGAAGCCGAAGCACGCCGAGCCGCGTTTCTGCACGATATAGGCAAGGCAGTGAGCCACGAAGTGGGCGGGTCACACGCCCTCATAGGTGCCGAGATCGCGAGGCGGTTCGGCGAGGAAGCCGGTGTTGTTCACGCTATCGAAGCTCATCACAACGAGGTTGAACCGCGGACACTGACAGCAATCATTGTGCAGGCTGCCGATACAGTGAGTGCAGCTCGCCCAGGGGCTCGCCGCGAGGCAATCGAATCGTACGTCCGACGCCTAGAGCGTCTCGAGGAAATTGCGATGGGGTTCGACGGTGTGGACCGAGTGTTCGCCATGCAGGCGGGGCGTGAAGTGCGGGTCGTTGTTGACCCCGGCTCGATAGACGACCTTGCGGCGAGTAGCCTTGCCAGGCGCATCGCGAGAACGTTCGAAGAGGACCTCCAGTACCCCGGTCAAATCGAAGTGACCGTTATCCGTGAGTTCCGAGCGAACGACTTCGCTAGGTAGGCAAACCACTCTGCTGACGAAGGCTACAGTTTGGCCATGCTGGCCATGCCGGCGCATGTGCAACGGTTGCTTGCCGCACGTTACGTAGTTCAACCTAGCGAAGGTTTCAAAGATGAGCGACGTGGTGATCCTCGGGATGCCAACAGTCAAAGAAATGCGTGTTCCAACGCGCGTAGGTCAGAAGTACTTCGTACGCACAATGGGTTGTCAGATGAACGACCATGACTCCGAGCGTATTTCCGGCCTTCTCGATAGCGATGGCATGGTCTCAACCGATGTGATCGAAGAAGCCGATCTGATAGTGGTCAACACTTGCACCATCCGTGAAAACGCCGACCAGAGGCTTTACGGGTACCTTGGCTCGCTCAAAGCGCTCAAGAATGTGAAGCCGAGTTTGCTTATCGCGGTCGGGGGTTGTTCTGCACAAAAAGAGCGCGACATTATCCAGCAGCGGGCTTCTTGGGTCGATGTCGTTTTCGGGACACACAACATTCATCGCGTGGTTGATCTCTTGGACCACGCCGACGAATGGGGTCCAATCACTGAGATTCTCGAAGAGACGACGTCCGTTGAAACCACTGCTTCGGCCCTGCCTGCGCATCGCGAGACCGCACACTCGGCCTGGGTGACCATCACCATTGGTTGCAACAACTCCTGCACGTTCTGCATTGTTCCAATCGTTCGTGGAGCCGAAATCAGTCGCCGTCCAGGCGACGTGATTCGTGAAGTTCAGCGGCTCGCCGCCGACGGCGTCACCGAGGTGACGCTGCTCGGGCAGAACGTCAATTCGTACGGGAGAGATCTCGATATCGACGGTCGCAAACCGCTGTTTGCGGACCTGCTCCGCCGGGTCGGCGAGGTCAAGGGGATCCGCCGTATCCGTTACACATCGCCGCACCCGAAAGACATCCGTGAGGACGTGATGTACGCGATGCAACAGACCGAGGCAGTGTGCGAGCAACTTCATCTTCCCCTCCAGTCAGGGAGCGCCAGGATCCTCGCCGCAATGCATCGCGGATACACACCCGTGCGATTCCTCGCAAAGCTCGCGATGGCCCGCGAGATCGTTGCAGATCTCACCGTGTCAACCGACATCATCGTGGGGTTTCCCGGAGAAACCGAAGACGACTTTGCGCAGACGATGGATGTTGTGCAGACGGCGCGATTCGACACGGCGTTTATGTTTCAGTTCTCGGCTCGCCCGGGAACACCAGCAGCATCGATGGGCGACACCATCACGCCCGGCGTCATGAAGCGGCGTTTTGACGCGCTGGTTACAGCCCAGAACGCGATCACTTTCGAGCGGAACCGGGACCAAGTCGGACGAACCTTTGAGGTGATGGTCGAAGGTCCTTCCAAGCGAGACGCGTCGGTCGCGACGACACGAACGAGGGGAAACCGTCTGGTACACGTGCCCGGAGTATTCCCACCGGGCAGCGTCTTCGACGCGACTGTCACCCGCGCGGCTCCTCACTACCTCGATGGTGTGGTGGCATCCTGAGCCGTATCGGGATCGTCGGTCCGACTGCTTCAGGCAAGACCGAACTCGCGGAACGCCTTGCAACGGAGCGTGGTGCAGACATCGTGAGCGTGGACTCGATGCAGGTGTACCGAGGGATGGATATCGGCACCGCCAAACCGAGCAAGGAGACGAGATCCCGCGTTGCGTATCACCTCATCGATCTTGTGGAACCCAAACACGACATGTCGGTCGCGCAATTTCAAGCGGCGGGGAGACAGGCGCTTGAAACGATCGAGTCTCGTGGTCGTGATGTCGTTATCGCCGGAGGGTCGGGTTTGCACATGCGATCGCTCATCGATCCGCTTGTCTTCGAAGGTACCGATGCAGATCTGCGTACGGTCCTCGAATCGACGCCAACGCACGACCTCGTTAGCGAGCTCACGGCCGCCGACGCGGATGCCGCGAGTGTGGTCGACCTCGCAAACCGGCGGCGTGTTGTGCGTGCCGTCGAGATCCTTCGTCTGTCGGGTAGAACTCCTACACAGCGACACTTCACAAAAGAAGCGACGGCGGTGAGGGAGTACGAGCCAATCGATCCGATCGTCCTCGTGGGTGTCGATCCGGGGGATGCGATCGAAGCCAGGGTCGCCGCTCGGTGTCAGGCAATGTTCGCTGCCGGGCTTCTTGAGGAGGTGCGATCGTTGCAGGGAAAACTCGGGCGAGCGGCGGCTCAGGCAGTGGGTTACAAGGAACTGGTGCCCGTGATCGAGGGCCGGTCCACTCCTGCGGAAGGACTCGAGTATGTCGTGCGGGCGACGTTGGCTCTTGTCAAGCAGCAACGGACCTACTTCCGCAGGGATCCGAGAGTGCGTTGGCTGGTGTGGCACAATGACCGTGAGCGGCGGTGGTCTGCGCTGTGCGAGCTACTGGAGTCGGCCGAGTGAAGTTCATCAAAATGCAGGGGCTTGGCAACGACTTTGTGGTCATTGTCGGACCGATGGAACCTTCGAGTTCCTTGATCAATGCGATCTGCGATCGGCGAAAGGGGGTCGGGGCCGACGGTGTCATCGTCGCAACCCAGCGCGGCGATGCGGTTCAGATGGAGTATTGGAATGCCAATGGGACGCCGGCTGAGATGTGCGCAAACGGCCTGCGGTGTGTTGCACAACTCGCCATGCGCAGCGGATGGGTAGATCCGGGGGGTTTTACGGTGCATACGGAATCGGGTATGCACTCAGCCCTGCGGGTCGGCGACTACCTCGTGAGAGCGTTTGTCGGCGAGGCGCACACGTTGGATCGTGACGTGGCGTCGTGCGGTGCGGACCTGCACACCGTGACGGTCGGAAATCCGCATGCGGTGACGTTTGTCGAAGACCTGGCGAACGCTCCGGTGGAACTACTTGGGTCTGACATCGAAGTGGACCCGCAATTCGCCAACGGCACAAACGTTGAGTTCGCATTGATTCGGTCGCGGAATCACATTGATCTTCGGGTATGGGAACGGGGAGTAGGCGAAACAAACGCATGCGGCACGGGTGCTGCCGCGACCGTGTTTGCGGCGCACGAACGTGGTCACGTAGACACGACAGTCACCGTCACGCTACCTGGCGGAGACCTCCTCATTGAACTGACCGGAGAGGGTGTCTGGATGGAGGGGCCGGCTGAGTTCGTGTTCTCCGGCGAGTGGCCCGCGACCTAGAACCCTCTGGTCCGATTCCCGCCAACGACATTTGGATTTAGACCACCCGGCTGGATTTAGACCACCCGGCGGAGCACCGCGGTTACGACCCCCAGAATCTCCACACCCTCGGTGAACACCATGGGCGCATAATCGCGGTTTTCCGCGATGAGTGTCACGCGCCCGTCCTTGAGCTGGAAGCGTTTGACTGTAGCTTCTTCTCCATCGATGAGAGCCGCTACCAACTGGCCGTTTCGGGCGGTGGACTGCTTTTTGACTACAACAAAGTCGTCATCGAAAATACCGACATCGATCATCGAGTCGCCACGCACTTTCAGCATGAAGACCGGGTCGTTGCCGACAAGGTCCACCGGTAACGGATAGATTTCTTCGATGTCCTCCTCTGCGAGCATCGGCGATCCTGCCGCGATTCTGCCGACGAGAGGTACGTCGCGTACCGGCGCACGGTGAAGTGATGGTTCCACATGTCCAGGGTCGAGAACTTCGATAGCGCGCGGCTTTGTCGGGTCGCGACGCAGGTAGCCGTAGTTCACAAGAGCGTTCAGATGCGAATGCACCGTCGAGGGCGAACTGAGTCCAACAGCCTCGCCGATTTCACGAACTGCCGGGGGATACCCACGCTCGTTCACGCTCTCACGGATGTAGCTGAGAATCTGCTGTTGTCGATCAGTGAGTTGCTTGCGCTCCATATGGGGTCCCTTCAGCTGCTTTTGGAAACAGTAGCGCGAACGCGGCGTGAAACCAAACATATGTTCGACTTGACATGCGAACAAATGTTCGATACCTTTGTTCTCGTAGCGAACACGTGTTCGAGACACGGGGTGTGTCGGCGTTATCTGAGGGGATCGCGTTCTTGTCACACCCGTTCAATACATTGAGCAATGTTGGGACCTACACCAGCACACACACCACCGGAACTCCGGTACCAAGCGAGCAAGGAGGCAGCATCATATGACACAGCAGTTGACGCTCCCAACACGGGCCATCGTCATCATTTCCACAATCGCAGTGGCATTGATGCTCCTCCTCGCTTCGCAGGTGTATGCAGCCGACTCCGATGGCGGAGATGGTCAGGGCACGGTTGGGTTGGTCGAATACACCGTGGTGAGTGGCGACACCCTGTGGGATATTGCAACGCAGCACACGACCGACGACGTCCGCGCCATGGTGCGCTCCATCTCGAAACGGAACGGATTGACATCGTCAATCATCCGACCCGGTCAAGTATTGTTGATAGAGTCCCAGACGTAGTCAGATCGCTGCAGTTCTGCAGGCTGTAACTCTGCAGGCTGTAACTCTGCAGCAAACGAATCGGGGATCCATGCGGGCTGGTGTAGCCTTACCGTTCATGCAATGCCCCCTCTGTCAGACCGAAGATACCCGCGTCATTGACAGCAGACCAGCCGAAGGTGGAACCGCGATAAGACGCCGCCGATCGTGTCCGACGTGTGGCCACCGCTTCACGACATACGAGCGCGCTGCGGTGTTCAACGTGCTCAAGCGTGACGGCAGGATGGAGCCATTCGACGTCGAAAAAGTGCGCCGCGGTATCGCGTTTTGTCTAGCGGACCGAGCACCACAGCCCGGTTCGGTCGACGAGATTGCAGCAACCATTGAGATGCGAGTTGTGCAAGGCGGAGGCGACGTCACGGCGGACGACATCGGCCGCATGGTGTTGGATGCGCTCAAGGACATCGACCACGTCGCCTACCTACGGTTTGCTTCGGTGTACAAGGAGTTCCAAGGCGCCGAGGACTTCGAGCGCGAACTCGCTTCCTTAGACGTCAGCGACGAGGTCTAGCGTCTTATCAGGCGCCGAGCGATGTCCGGCGCCACTCAGGCCGCTACCCAAGAGCGATTGCAATCGCACCTGCCGCGGCGATCACTACCGCGACGATTTGGCGCTGAGTGACACGCTCTCGCAGATAGCGATGTCCGATCACGACAGCCAGAACAGTTGAAGTTTCTCGGAGACCCGACACAAGGCCGAGCGGCTCGGTGCGCGCCGCGATCATGACGAGGAGGTACGCAGCGGTTGATGCCAGGCTCCCGACGAAGAGTCTGGAAGGTTGAGCGACGACGGTTCGTCGCATTGCACTCCAACCCCGAGACACGACAACGATTGGTGTCAACGCAATCGAGTTCATCGTGAACACGAGTGAGATGAATTGCACGGTGTCATTGTTGGCGCGAACACCGGCGCCGTCCACGACCGTGTAAGCGGCAATCAGGATCCCGGTAGCGACCGCCCATTTCGTGCCGTGCATATTTTGAGAACTGATGAGTACAACGAGGCCGATCGTCACTAGGGCGATCCCTGCAACACCGACGATCGAAAGCGTGTCGCCGAGAAGCACGATGCCGCCAACGCTGATGAGAGTCGGAGCTATGCCGCGAGCGATGGGGTAGGCGACCGCGAGATCCGCATGTTCATAGGCTTTGGCTAGAAACAGGTTGTATCCCACGTGGAGCGCGGTGGAGACTGCCACAAGTGTCCACACCCGCATGTCGGGTAGGCCAACGAACACGAGAAGGCCGATGTTCACCAGCGCAGAGCCGGCGCCGATCGCCCAGGTCGTGATAAGCCGGTCGGCGCTGGCCTTGACTAGCCCGTTCCACAAAGCGTGAAGAATCGCGGCGCTAAGAACAAGGACCGTTGCGGTCGGAGACATCGAGGAACCTTAGTGCTCACCCACGTCGTAGGATCGCCGTGGCGGGAGCCGCGGTCACCCGTTGACATCGGAGAATTCGTTCCGGTTGTGATAACTAGGCGTTTACCACCCTAGGCGTTTACCACCAAGGCGATCGCGTCGGCGGTTTCGAGGATCAGCGTGTCCAGCGTGACACGTAGTGTTGCTAGCGCCTCGGTGAGGGATACCGTGACCGACAGTTCGCCTTCGTGGATATCGTTTGCTGCGTTTGCCGCAGTTGCCACATCTGCGTTTCGGAGAGCATCGAGATAGGTCACCTGGAGGCCTGACAGAGCGTCGAGCCACGATCGCAGGTTATCTCGGTGGTCGGCGAACGCTGCATCGGTTGGCAGTCCATTCGCAACCGTTGTCGAGTCCGCTAGATACGAGGCGAGGCTCACGGACAACGTGTTGACAGCCGCTGCGTCGGCAACGACGGGGAGGTCGGGCAGTTTCCCGACCGACGAGAGTGACGCCCTGTAGTCAAGAGCGGTCTTCAGGCGATCAGCGAGGGCTGACGACGATGTTGCGATCACTCCGATTTCGGAACGCAGAGAGTCGAGATCGTCTATCGGTGCTGAGGGGACGAGGGGCCAGGGCTGTGGCAATGGGGCTACAGCAACGGCTCGAACGATACTGGCCCGGCCGTCGAATGAAGCAAGGGGCGCGTACACCGCCCCGAGGTCGGCGGCGGATGTTGCGCCACCTGTAATAACGTCGAGGGCGTTCTGGGCGGCAACCATCTCACCATGAAGTGCAACCAAGGCAGACGTGTACTCATCGTGAGTGGCATCGGCAGCTCGTGATGGCTGGAAGAACGCGTACACACCCCCTGTCGCGATGAAGCTGAGCAACACAATCCAAGTCAACACGACAGAGATACGGAATCGGCGATCAGTGTCTGTATTGTCGTCCGAAACATCAGGTGGCGGGGTTTCCGCCAACCACAACGCACCGGCTACTTCGTTGGTCGTGGCGTCATCGGCAGTTTGGACGGCCGTCAGCGGATCGATTACGACCGACACTCGGTCTGTTGAATCAGACTCCGCGACCAGCCTGTAGAACCAGTGGCCTTGTGTTGTGTTCTCTGTGGTATCGGTCACCCGTGTTGCCCCTGCGGTTTCCAGAAGTCCTATTGTTGCAAGCCATGAAGATACATGTTTTTCGGCTTGACACCGAGCTTCCATTGCCTAAGCACAGTCACCCCGGCGATGCGGGCGTGGACCTCCGTTCGGTGATCGATGCATCGCTGGCACCAGGAGACCGGATTCTCGTGCCGACGGGAGTCGCCTTCGAGATCCCAGCTGGGTACTGCGGCCTCGTCCTCCCGCGCAGCGGTCTTGCTCTGAGGTCAGGCATCGGGATTGCGAACAGCCCCGGTCTCATTGATTCGGGGTACCGTGGCGAGCTGAAGGTGATGCTGATCAATCACGGTTCGGAACCTTTCGCTATCGTACGGGGCGATCGCATCGCCCAGTTAGTCATCACGCCGTTTGTAACCCAGGACATTGTTGAAATAAACGATCTGTCAGCTACTGCGCGAGGCGACGGCGGTTACGGGTCGACGGGAGCCTGACAACAAGTCAGCCTCTCGGGGCACCGTGGTAAACTGCCGGTCCTTGCGGACGTAGCTCAGTTGGTAGAGCGCAACCTTGCCAAGGTTGAGGTCGCCGGTTCGAACCCGGTCGTCCGCTCGACGAATGGATGGCTGGTGTCATCCGTTTTTTGGCGACATGGCCGAGTGGCTAGGCAAGGGTCTGCAAAACCCTGTACCCGGGTTCGAATCCCGGTGTCGCCTCCGCCGGTTATCATTCCGGTAAGCGGGCGCTTAGCTCAGCGGGAGAGCGCTGCCCTGACACGGTAGAGGTCACTGGTTCGATCCCAGTAGTGCCCACAAACGGTCAGTTCGATGGCTTTCGAGTTCTATTCGATCTCGAAACCCATTCACGTTCCGGGTTGTGTTTTCCAGTTTCTGCCTCGCTTATCGGTGAAGCCATGCGGGCGTCCGACGCGGTGCTTTGCTTCCATATATTGTTTGTGTAGCTTGAGTGGAAGAGGCAAACAGTGCCTGATACACCTGAGAATGGCGAACCAGGCGATGTCGACGAAACGGGCAGTACGACCTCCTCGCAGACGGAGTCATCATCTCACGACGACGTACTGCAGTCTGCATTCGACCAAACCGGGATGGACTCATGGAGTCGGTTGGAGGCAGCGCGGCTGCCCATCGTGCCCGGCGAAAAGACAGACGCGGAGAAGCGGGCCGAGCAAGATGCCAAGTTCGAGGACGCCATGCAACGAGACGCGGACGCCGCGCGCTCAGACCTTCCGAAGTCGGTCGTTGACGAATTGACGCCCGTGGTCGTCTTAGGATCCGCGACCCCACCCGACCAGACGTCACCCGAAGGTCCGGATGAATCTGATGCCGGTGAAGGGTTCGAATTCCAACCAGTGGGAGATCAGGGCTACATACCGCAGCCGTGGTGGAGGCAGTCGAAACCACTGAAGTGGACTCTGTTCGGCACGGCCGCAGTGCTTATAGGGGTTGGCGCAGTGGTGATCACAAACGGCACTGAGGCGACAGACGGGACCCAAGCGCCCTCTGTTGTCGTCGAGCAGGACCAGGCCAACCCGGTAGATTCGTCAGGAGCGTCCGGATCCGTGGGCATCGATACGCCCGCTGAAGATTCCGTCGACGCCACTTCTGACGCTACCAAAACATCGAGTGCGGCTGGAACGACCACGGATTCCGTGACCGACCCTCTCGGTGATCAATACCAGAGTTTCGATGATCTTGACCCAATAGACCCATCCAAGACTCGCGACGGCGTATCAGGGCAGGACGTTTTGGACAAGACCGACCTGATAGGGATGAGCGTGACCGTCAACAGCGCCGATGCCACAACCGAGATCGCGTTGACCTTCAGCGGCGCAGCGCAGGAAGTCCAGAATGCGTCGGGTCAGTCGCTCACGGGCGACGTTCTGATCTATCAGTCCAGCGGTCGAGTCCTCAACGTGCTGATCCGCAATGACGGTTCCGTAAAGATCTCCGACATTCCTGGAGGAATGAGTATCAGCTCGCGGTGGCTGACCCTAGATGAGTTTGTGATCGTGATCTTCGGGCTCTCTCTGGACCCGGCGACTCAAGTCGAGGCGTACGCGCTGATAGAAGCCTACGCGGGATTCATGACCGACCTAGTAACTCTGGTAACGTCGACGCCGTGAGGGGTTTCTCTGCTGTGGGGCCAAGGCTCCTGTGGACCTTGGGCTGCTTAGAACGACGATGACGGCAACATGGGCGCCTATGACAGATTGCGTCTAACCTCTGCTTGAGTCCTTGACGAGTGGAGAATCGCCTGGTGGGCCGTGTTACTGCTGCGTTGGTGGCGGGTATCCTGGTATTGACGTCATGTTCGAGCGCCGACAGCGGAACTGAAGTGGCCGACGCGTCGGCGACGCGATCCACCTCAGCGCCACCTGTGTCACAGGACATTCTCGACTTCATGCCCGGTTTTGGGGACCCTGGTGGCTGCGGACACGCACACAACGACTACCTGCATGATCGGCCATTGATCGGAGCCCTAGAAAGCGGCTTCTGCAGTGTGGAAGCCGATATTTGGGACCAACCTTCCGGGCTGCTGGTTGCACACGACCTTCGTGATGTCGACCCGGAAAGGACGCTGCAATCGCTGTACCTAGATCCCTTGCGGACATGGGTCGCGGAGCGTGGTGAGGCCTACAACTCGGGGCCGCTCATCCTGCTGGTCGACATCAAGTCGGACGCTTCGAGCACATACGCCGCTCTTCATGAAGTATTGAAACAATACAGCGACATACTCACAGTGTTCGAGGATGGTGCAGTCGAGGTAGGCGCGGTCACCGTGGTCGTTTCGGGGGCCCGCGATAGGGCCGCAATGGAGACACAGAGTCCGCGTTATGCAGCGTTGGATGGGCGCCTAGGAGACGTTGGTAATGAAGTGCCCATCGATCTCATGCCCCTTATCAGCGCCAACTGGCAGTCTGAGTTCGGTTGGGTCGGCATCGGTGAGCTGCGCGACGAAGAACGCACCAAGCTTGAGTCGTTGGTTGCCGCTGTCCACGCAGAAGGTCGACTCCTTCGATTCTGGAACATTCCCGACGAGGCCGTCGGTTGGCGCGAGATGCTTGATGCCGGCGTCGATCTTGTGAACACCGATGCCATCAAAGACCTGGCGAGTCTCCTGGCGCAGCGGTAGTTGAGGCGATAGCGCAGCACAAACCAATGGCGGTATCATGCGTTGCATGGTACTGTATCGGTATGAGTGAACAAGAGTTGATGCAGGAACTGGGAGAGATCCTTGACGAACTCGGCGTACTGCCCAATGACGCGTTCTCCGAGAGGTGGGCGCTCAAGGGTCGGCAGGGAGAACTCCGTTCCGAACTTGCCAATCTGCAGGCGGATCGACTCGCGGAGCAAAAGCTCGAGTGGGACCAGCAGGCTGCGAAGAAGCCATCCAACGGGGCTCCCGATTTTGTGAGTCCTATCTCGGGGAACGAGGGGTTGGCCGGGTCTGGCGGTTTCGGCTGCTGACATCGGCGGCCTTGTGCGGCCAGTTGTGCTGCCAGCGAGTTACCAAATTTCGACGCGAGCGTCACCGGTATTCACGAGCGGGGCGTCCGGCGCTAGTCCGAATGCCGCCGCAAACGGCGGGACATTCGCCAGCGTCCCATTGCATCGATAGTTGCCGGGTGAATGCGGGTCCACAGACAAGCGTAGCCGGGTGAACTCGTCTGTGACAGTGTTGCGCCACACTGTGGCGAACGCGAGGAAAAACCGCTGGTATGGCGTGAACCCGTCTATCTCGCTCCGGTCGCCGTCCGCCAACGCGGTCTCCAGGGCCACAAACGCGACAGAAACGCCGCCTAGATCGGCGATGTTCTCTCCGAGTGTGAGCTGGCCGTTCACGTTGAGATCGTCAAACACCGGATAGGCGCCATATTGTTTGGCCAGGAGTTCCGCACGATCGTTGAAACGCTCCCGATCATCGTCCGTCCACCAGTTGCGCAGCTCTCCGGTAGCGTCGAATTTGCTGCCTTGATCGTCGAACCCATGGGTGATTTCGTGACCGATAACCGCACCGATGGCGCCGTAGTTAACGGCGTCGTCGAGTTCGGGGTTGAAGAACGGCGGTTGAAGGATGCCGGCAGGAAACACAATCTCGTTCTGGAGCGGGTGGTAGTAAGCGTTCACTTCGTGCGCACCCATGCTCCACTCGGAGGCTACTGGTGTGCCGAGCTTGGCGAGCTTGCGAACGATTTCGAACCTCCTAGCGGCCAGGACGTTACCGAGGTACGAGTCGCGGGTAATGTCGAGTCCCGTGTAATCCCGCCATTCATCGGGGAACCCAATCTTTGGTGTCAACCCATTGAGCTTGACGAGCGCTTCCGAACGGGTTTCGTCTGACATCCACGTACGCGTCGTGATCGATGTCTCCATGGCCTGCATAAGTCTCGCGACCATCAAATCGCATCGTGTTTTAGCTGTCGGCGAGAATGCAACGCCTACGTATAGTCGCGAGATCTGGTCGCGGATCGAGACGGTTGCTGTCCCAAGGACCCGTTTCCATCGCTCTTTCTGTTCTTTCTGTCCGCCGAGAGTTTTCCCGTAGAACTCGAATGAGGTTTCATCGAAGCGCTTGGGGAGATACGCCGCGATCGATGCGACGAGTCGTATGCGCACGTACGCCCGCAGTGTGTCCAGGGGTGTGACGGCGACCAGGCTGGCCATCGTGTCGAAGAAACTCAGGTTGTCGACGCTCACAGACATCTTTTCATCCCCCGTGTGTGCTGCCGCGACGGCGGCGACGTCAAAGTCGGGTGTCGCCTCGCTGAGTTTCTCCAACGAGTACGTGTTGAGAGTCTTTTCGACATCACGAGCTTCTGTTGCGGTAAGCGATACCTCGGCGAGAGAGGTTTCGAACTGCATGACAGAGGCTGCTTCGTCGTCGTGCTGGCAGGTGGGATCGAGATGTGACAACATCGTCTGCACGTATCGAACGTAACCTTCCCTGATATCGATTGAGGTGTCGTCTTCTTTGAAGTAGTAGTCGCGTTCTGGCAGCCCAAGGCCACCCTCGGAGAGGTACAGCAGATAGCTTTCGGGATGGGCGTAGTCGGCTTGAACTCCCATGTGGAAGAGGCCTCCGAGACCGGCCGCGGCCATGTCCGTGATGAGTGAGTGCAGGTCGGTGAGCGAGTTGATGGCGTCAATACGTTTGAGCCAGACCTCGATCGGCTTCAAACTAGCTGCTTCGATGCCTTCGACGTCCATGCCGGCAACGTAGAAATCGCCAACCATTCTTTCGACGGGACTCGGCGGAATTCTTGCCGTGGCGGCACTCTCAAGGACTTCATGCAAGATGATCTCGTTGCGGTCGATTACCTCGTTGAACGCGGCCCACCGGCCGTACGCGGGTGGCACCGGGTTGGCATCGAGCCAACCACCGTTGGCGTATCGGTAGAAATCTGTGCCTGGGTCGGCGGAGCGGTCAAAGTTCGACTCATGGAGGGGCGGGGTGTCAAGATTCATTGGGTGAGCGTACCGTGGTCCAGCCGTGAGTCGAACGAGACCCTCGGCCAGTCTCTCCAGAACCACACTCAGCGTGGTCTATCCACTACAATGAGTGTGAGGGTACAAGGAGTAGGAATGGAAGATGAGCGTGTATTCACGGTTCATGAATTTCGCGAGCCACGAATAGTCCCCGGGCAAGCCCCCGTGGACCCAGTCGAGACCTTGCTGGGGTCATTTGCAACGGAAGGCGAAGCAGTCGCCGTAGGTCGCACCGCATGGGAAGCGTTTCGAGGATCCGAGTCACGCGATGTTGCATGGTGGCTGGTCCGGGCGTCCGGTGAGGAACTTGCGCGGTGGATTGCCGAGAGCAGGTCAAACGTCGAGCGAGTGTTGGATCTGCGAACGAATACGTTGGTTGAAATAAATCGCTGAACAGCGTGCGGATCGGCGGCGCGATGTGTGCTCGCGCTAAAGTCGTTAGCGACACATCCATTGACTACGGGGAGCACGACACATGAGCTCGAAATCGATACCCGCCGCCATTTTTCACAACGCGCAAACGCGTCCGGATAAACCCGCCTATTTCGTGAAGCAGGCTGGCGCGTGGCAGCCGACGTCGTTTGCCACATACGCTGGCGAGGTTCGCAGCGCCGCAAAGTCATTGCATGCGTTGGGGATCTCGAAGGGTCAGACCGTCAACATCCTCGGGTTCAACCGGCCCGAGTGGATCATTGCCGACGTCGCGGCGATGTGCCTGGGTGCGGTCGCTGCCGGCATCTACACAACAAACTCTCCTGCTGAGTGCAAGTACATCATCTCGCATTCTGAAAGTCCGGTCATCTTTCTTGAGGACGTCGGGCAGTGGGAGAAGGTCAACGCAGTGCGCGACGATCTTCCCGATCTCAACAAGGTAGTCATGATGAAGGGCGCCGGTTCTATCAATGATGACCTGGTGTTGTCGTGGGAAGAGTTCATGGCGTTGGGGGAAGATGTCGAGGACAGTGTTGTTTCTGACGGAATCGCTGCTCTGCAGCCAGGAGATTTGGCGACGCTGATTTACACGTCAGGGACGACTGGTCCGCCGAAGGGTGTGATGCTCTCGGTAGACAACCTCTATTTTACCGCATCACGAGCCGTCAAGCTGTTCGACCTCAACGACTCAGACGTGGGAATCTCGTATCTTCCGCTGTCGCACATTGCCGAGCAGACCTTCAGCATTCACGGCCCGACGCTGGCGGGCTGGCCTGTGTACTTTGCGGAATCGATCGAAGCGCTTCCCGGCAACCTCACCGAGGTACGGCCAACGGTGTTCTTTGCCGTCCCACGCGTGTGGGAGCGTTTCCATGCGGCGGTGTCGGCAAAACTATCCGAGGCCACAGGCATCAAGGCGAAACTTGCCGCGTGGGCTCTCGGCGTCGGTTCCCAGGTGTCCCATCTGAAGCTTGCCGGCAAGAAACCGTCGGGGTTACTGGCTTTGCAGTATGCGGTTGCCGAAAAGCTCGTGCTTAGCAAGGTAAAAGGCGCGCTCGGCCTCGACCGGGTGAAGTTCGCCGCCGTGGGGGCGGCGCCAATCTCTGTCGAGGTTCTCGAATTCATTGCATCGCTCGACATCGTGGTCTGGGAGATTTACGGCCAGTCCGAAGACACTGGCCCGACCACCACAAACTATGTGGGCAAGGCGAAGTTCGGCACAGTCGGGGCCCCGTTTCCGGAGACCGAAGTGAAAATCGCCGCGGATGGGGAGATTCTTGTCAAGGGACGCCACGTCTTCATGGGGTACTTCAAGGCGCCAGAGGCAACCGCAGAGACGCTCATCGACGGTTGGCTCCAGTCGGGAGACCTTGGATCGTTCGACAGCGATGGACTCTTGTCGATAACCGGGCGGAAGAAGGACGTCATCATCACCGCGGGAGGCAAGAACGTTGCACCGGCGGCGTTTGAGTCGGCGATGAAGGATCATCCGTTGGTGTCCGAAGCCATCCTGATTGGCGACAGACGCAAATTCTTGTCCGCCTTGGTGACCGTCGACGAGGAGGCCGCTGCAGCTTTTATGGAAAAGCACGGGCTGAGTGGCCCGGCGCACAGCTCCCCCGAAGTGCATGCATCCATTCAAGAGAAGGTTGACGCGGTCAACGAGAAGTTTGCTCGGGTTGAGCAGATCAAGAAGTTCGTGATCCTCAGCCGTCAGCTTTCGATCGAGGGCGGCGAGCTGACTCCCACGCTCAAAGTGAAGCGAAACAAAGTCACCGAACACTTCGCCAACGAGATCGAGGAAATGTATGCCGGCTAGCGACTGGTTGCACCCGCCAATCGCTGTACACCGTTGTCGACCGTCGGGACGGCTACAGCGCTTCGGTATCATGTCGCCACCATGAGTACCTCACCCGAGACCGTCATCGAAATCACCGACGAAGCAATGGAGCAAATCCTTGCGCTGCGCGACCAGGAGGCAATTCCCGGTCTCGCCCTTGGAATCCGTATTTCGGGGGTGGGTTCACAAGGATTCATCTATGAGACCTCGTTCCTCAGGCCCGAAGATGTCAATGCTGATGACCACATAGAACAGCACTCGTCTATGCCCGTGGCGATCCCACAGGACAGCGTTGAGCGGTTGCAGGGTGCGGTCCTCGATCTCACCCCGGACAGCGGTGGGCTCGTTCTGCGAAACCCGAACCCGGCAACACCGCCACTGGGTGATCCGAATGAGGAGATCGAACTCGTCGGATCGGTGGACGAGCGGATTCGTACGCTCCTCGAGAAGCGCATCAACCCTGCAATCGCTAGCCACGGAGGGATCGCGACGCTCGTCAGGGTCGAGGAACCTATTGCGTATCTGGAACTCGGCGGCGGTTGCCAAGGATGCGGTCTGGCAGCCGTGACTTTGAGGCAGGGGATCGAGACGACCATCAAGGACAAGATCCCCGAAATCGACGAAGTCGTCGACGTAACCGACCACGAACTCGGCGAGAACCCCTTCTACGTGTAGGGAGTCCGCCCGGGTAGCTAGCAATACGACCGGCGCGGTGGTGGTCGACGACCGTGAACAGGTGGTTGTCCGTGCGAGCGAACTCCCCGCAGGCGGCTACTCAGTCATTTCATTGAGCGACTGCGAAGGCTTCGAACGAGTTCGCGGCAACTAAATGGCTTGTGATGGTGCTTCTTGGTGTGTGTTGATATGAAGAAGGCCACCCGGCGCAGGGTGGCCTTCTTCGCTGGGAGGGGTTGACGGGAGTGGAACGTCCTGCGCAGCCGTGCGCGTCATGGCCGATGGTAAGGCGCCCACTCCCGCCAAGCCTACGCGGGTTGCTTTGCGCGGCCCTCGTCGGCCCCTCGACCTTGCGCACCGGCTGATTTCGCGGTTTTCCGCATTGCGTTGATTGCGGCGATGGTGCTTGAAGCAGCCTCGGGACCGATACGAGGGAGTTTGGCGGAGCGTCGTGCGTAGAACGAACCACGTTGTGGTCGCCCGTTGCTCTCCATCTCTTTGCCCTCGTCCGTTTCGGCGACGGTCTCAAGATCGGACTCGGCCCGTGCAACGGAGTCGACCTCTTTGGTGTCATCGTCGGTCGAATCATCGTTGTGCAACGCGACGAGCGCCGCTAGCTGGTCAGGATCAGTGCTGTCCTCGCTGCTGGCGGCTTCGACAACCGCGTCCGCGGTCGAAACATCATCCGCTGGAGTGCTCGTCGGTTCTGCGGATGGCACCGAGCCAACCTCATGCGCGAGCGTTTCCTCGGCCGTATCCGCAGCGTGACCCTCGCGTGTTGGGCCGGAGATTGTCTGCTCCGATTCCGCGCTGTCGCTCGTAGGTACGGAAGTCTCTGGGAGCGGTTCTTCTCCCGCGTGCGCTGCGGAAGTAACGATATCCGCGGCTGGAGTGGCGTCTGGGTCTGGTCGGGTGCGGGCGGTAGCACCGATCATCGCTTCAAGTTCGCTTGCGGGCAGGGTGACCGCCATTGTCGTGGACAGGGAACGGATCTCGTCGAGCGCCCCAGCGGCGATCGCCGTCAGTTGCGCTTCGAGAGCAGCGGTCGCTTTCTTCAGTTGTGTCGCTCGCGAGGCGGTTGACTGCACCACCCGATCGTACTCCGAGCGGAGCAATTCAAGCTCTACATCGCGTGACGCCAGAGCTTCGACGGTCTCAGCCTTCACGCGCTCGAGGAGCGTGATTGCTTCGTCACGCGCAGTTCGCAGGATCTGCTCGGCTTCGGCATTGGCCGTTTCGGTAGTGGACGCCGCGGCTTCCCACGCCGCTGCTTTGGTAGCGTCCGCCTCAGTCTGAGCTTCGCCGATGATTGCGTCGACACCGTTTGTGGCGCTTGCGGCCTTCTGCTCGGCCTCTGCGATGATCGTTTCCGCCATATGGGTAGCGTTAGATGTTGCCGTTTCGGCGTCGGTTCGTGAGATGGCCAGGAGTTCCATGGCTTCACGCTTGGCACCATCAAGGATCTTGGCCGCTTCTGTGTCCGCTTCCTCTTTTGCTGTGGCGACAGCCTCTTCGGCGGAAGCAAGGAGTTCGTCCTTAGTCTTGGTCGCGGCAACCAGCGTAAGATGAATTGCCTCTTCCTGCTCTTTGGCGGCAGCGACGGAGGCACCGAGTTCGACAAGGCGCAGAGCCTGTTCATCGTGGCTGTTGGCCAGTTTACGAACCTGGGAATCAAGGAACTCGTCAACCTGAGCGGTGTCGTAGCCCTTTCTTCCGATGGTGAATTCGACCTTGAGGTCCGAAAAAGCTCCCATGAATGTCAACCTTTGTGCGCCGTGTTGACCTTCCACCATCCATTCTGTGCCCACAGTGAGTATACGGGCAACCGCGTTGGGTAGTCAACCTAGTTATTTCAGACCCCTTCGGCTGGTCACGAAAACTATGGCGCGGGCCGTGTCTAGCCCGGGGTGGTCGCGAGCTCAGCTACCTGGTCGCACAGCAGACGCATGGTTGCCACGAATTCGAGCCGGTTGGAGATGCTGGTTGGGGAACCCTCCAAGAGGTTTCGGTATTTGGCGAGCGAGAGGGCGGATTCGAACAAAGGGTTACTAACAGATTCCGGGCTGGCAATTGCTTGCTGACGCAGATACTGACCACCGAGGCTCATGGCATCCTTCTTGATCGTCTTCTCGTCGAGTTGCGAGACGTATGTATCGCGTTCGATGACCTCAGCGATGATTCGGTACGATTCGAAGAAAGGCCGGAGAACCAGCGGGGCCATCTTCGGATCGAATCCGTGGAGCAAAGCGCCGACATCGCCCGACTTGAGCAAAGATCTCCATGAGCTATTGCGACGCAACAGCTCATGGCGGACTTCGCCGACAAACGCGTCTATGGCGGGGAAGAAGAACTCAAACTTCAAGAGGTCGCGAAGTTCAAGCGCCTCGTCGAAAACGGACCGCGCTGCATCTGGATCGGTGCGCACTCGAACAAGAGCGAGTTCTGTGATGGCCGTGGTCACGAAGAAGTGGATGATGGTGTTCCGGTAGTACGACGCAGCTAGATGTTGACGGTGGGCGATTGAGTAGATCGGTTCGTCGACGCCATCGAACTCCTCGACGATCCCGTGTGTGATGAGAGAATTGAGCGATTTACGGATCTGCTCATCGGCTTGGAAGTCGAGCGGTTCGGTCGTTGGCAGCGAGCGCACCGCGACAAACGTCGCAATCGGTTGCAGCATGTTCTGGAGGTCTGCAAAGTTCATCGCTGAGCCATCGCCCGAAAGCAACACCATCGACACCAGAGAGATGGGTGTGATCGGAGTGACCTCGTTAATCCTGGTCGAGACTTCAAATGCGAGCTTTGGGATTACGGTGGAACGGGGATCGTCGGCCTCCTCGTCGATACCAACACTCGCGAGGAACTCGGCTAGCTGGATCGGGGCGCCAAACCGCACATAGATGCGTCCGTAACTATCGCTCAAATCCTTGCTGAGCTGACGAAACAGCCAGCCGGCTCCTTCGCTCTGCTTCGTGCCGCCGCTGGCTTCGGCGACGTGTGCGCTGACGTCTTGGATCTGGTCATACGCGATCGACACGGGGATGAACATTACGTCCTCGCATGCCCCGCGCTCGTACGCCTCGACAACATAGGACAACATCCCGTAGCGGGGAGGCCTGAGCTTGCCGGTGCGAGATCTGCCACCTTCGATGTACCACTCGAGCGAGAATCGGCGAGACAGGAGGTAATCGAGATAGCGGCGAAGAGCGAATTTGTATGGGGCGTTGTTCTTGAAGTCGCGCCGGATGAAAAACGCCCCGGTGCGCCTCAAGAATGGCCCAATCGGAAAAAAGTTCATGTTGATCCCCGCAGCGGTGTGGGTCTGGGGCAATCCGTTCTCATAGAACAAGTGCTGGAGAGTGAGGTGATCAAAGTTCGATTTGTGCGACGGGAGGAACACCAGTGGGACTGTCTCTGACATGCGACAGACTGCAGCGAGTTCGTCGCTGTCATAGTCAATGTCAACATACGCCTTGGAGACGAGCCATTTGATAGCACTTGCGACGAGGTCAATCGTCCACCACCGATGACGTGCCGCGATCTCGTTGATGTACCGGCCCGTGCGCGCAGCCATCACCTCGTATGAGACGTCCGCGTCCTGAGCGAGTTCGGCGACACCTTTCGTGAACTGGTTCGACGCAACGATGTCGTCCTTGACGAACTTGGCAACCTTGTACCTTGAACCACGAAGATGGCGTTCGGCGCGCTCTAGATCGAGCCAGGCTTTCCCGGCGACATGTGAGGCAAAAGCGGTTCCATCGTCGCGGCCACCTGAAAGCGCCTTCTCCCAACCGTTGCGGAGTACCGAGGCGTGCGTCGCGGTGCCGATGAGGATCCTCACCCTGTCGGGATGGCGATAGTACAGGTACACCTGCCGGAGCACGTTCGGATCACGGGGGTCCCCCAGGGCGAGCAACTCACGCAGGCGTGCAACGCGTAACCCGTTCCTTTTCTTCGAGGGCAACCACGCGATCCGAAGCGGGATCAGCAATGGGTCGGAGTCTGTGTCGAGGAATGCTCCGAGACGGGGATCGGACTTGCCTGCTCGGCGCCGTCGGCGGCGTGTCGTCGGGAGCAGGGCGACCTGGACGTCGCCCTTGCGCGCATCGCTCGGGCGGAGCCGCCGTATCCACGAGTCAAGGATCCGCCGCTCTATCGGTCCAGACACCTCAAGCACAGTGAGGTAGGGTCCGTTGTCGCGGGGCCAATCCGGTTCGTTTCTTACGGGTCCCGGGGTAGGAAGCAGGCGTAGCACATGATTGAGTGTAGAGCGGACCGCTGCTGCGGTGCCGCTGACCAGCGCGTCGTTATGCCAGGAACGTCGCGTTGGCTTCCCAGAGCGCCTCGGTCTGATCGATGTGGTCTCGTGCCGTGTCGTGAAGATGCTGTGCAACGTACGCAACGAGAAGTTCGGCGATAGCAACGGCCGGGACCGAACTGTCGAAGGGGCCGATCGCGGGGATGTAGAGTTCGCACCATGTGTCCGTGACAGCGGCGAGAGGGGACAGCGGGCCGTCCGTGATCGCGACGACGTTGACGCCTGTCCGCGCAAGCGCACCGGCGGCGATGACGGCGTGACGACGATACCTGGAGAAGTCGAAAACAACCGCGGCGTCACCGGGCGCTGCACCGGCGAGTTCGCTGGCGCTTGAGTGTTCCTCCACGAGGTGAACGTTCGAACGAATCATGCAAAGACCGCTGTGGAGTGCATGCGCTCCGGCCCGTGAAGTTTCGCCGGAGATTATCCACACGTTCTCGGCAGCGACGACTGGATCTGCAAGCAAGGCAATCTTTTCGTCGGCGACTGCATCGAACACCGCACTCAACGCTCGCTCGAGAGCAACCCGCAGCGGAACCGTTGACGTGTCCGCCAGCCGTATTCGCTCACTCGGACGCGACATCTGGTCGGACATCTCCTCCTGTGCGCGCCGTTGGAGGGCCGAATAGCCTTCGAAACCGAGCTTCGTGGCGAATCGTACGATCGACGGTCTGCTGGTTCCGATACCCGAAGCGAGCGCCGACACTGTCCCGAACGCGAGCAGCGTTGGATCGTCAAGAACGGCCGACGCAATGCGCCTCTCAGTCGGTGTGAGGCGAACACCCGTCGACGCGACGAGGTCCGAAATAGACGGCTGTAGCGCGGTGTTGTGCATCGCGTTACATTAACATCATACGAATGTGCGTCCGGTTACACTATTTGCTTGGGATACGCGGGCATCCCGATGTGGTTGTCGACGAGACCAGAGAGACGAGACCAGAGTTCATGAGTACATCAGATAAGTACGCTCCAACAGCCAGGGAACAGGCTTTCCTTGATACCGTCGTGAACCCCAAGTACGACCGTCAAATCATCAACGGACTGGGTCCGTTTTTTGAGGATCGCGCACCCGAAGATGTCCTTGGCTTCTATTCGCAAGACGAGATTGCGGTTCTCCGATCTCTCAAAGGCACCGACCGTGACGTTGAGGCTCGAATGCCCGTCAAGATCACGAAACACTACTTCGAGATGGCCCAATCGAGCGCTCCGCTCCGGAGGCTCGTGAAAGCAAGCTCTGACGAAACAGAGAGCCTTGCTGGGTCGGAAGATCCCGGCTTCCAAATGGACTACAGCCCGGTGGAGGGACTGCTACACAAGTATGAGATGGGCCTGATGTATGTCATTTCGACATGCTCGTCGCATTGTCGGTTCTGCTATCGAGAAGAGCTCATCGGTCGTAAGGAGATAGTGCGTCAGGACGGAACCGTTGCCAAGAAGGGCCTTGCCCAGATCAAGGACATCACCGACTATATCAAGACGCACAACAAGGAAGTCACTGACAACGGCGGTACACATCCAGATTCAGGTCGCGAACGACTGCGAGAGATCTTGCTGTCCGGCGGCGACCCGATGGTTCTACCCAACACCAAGATTGCAGCCTGGTTCTCCGCATTGGCGGAGGTGGGCATCGAGTCCATTCGCCTCGGAACGAAGGAGATGGCGTTTCACCCCGACCGTTTCGATGAGGCATTTCTGGCAATGCTGGACGGCTTTCATGGGACGTACCCCGACGTCGGTCTGCGGATGATGATCCACTTCAACCATCCGGACGAGTTTCTTCTCAAGGACAACGACGGCAACTACGTCGAGAACGAGAATGGTTCATTGAAGTGGAACCCCTCCGCACGACGCGCAATGGATGGACTCACCGCCCGTGGCTGGCTCACCATTGAGAACCAGTCGCCGATCATCAAAGGCATCAACGATGACCCGGACGCGCTGCGGATCATGCAGCGTGCCCTCAAGCACGTCGGCGCCGAGAATCACTATTTCTTCTGCGGGCGCGACATCATTGCATACAAGGCTTTCAACGTACCCATCGAATCAGCATGGGAGATTCTCAACGAATCGCAGAAGGGGCTGTCGGGTGTCGAGACGCACGCCCGGCTCTCCATCACCCATTACAAGGGAAAAACCGAGGTCGTTGCTGTGACCAACGATCCGATCCCCGGCGTTCCGTTGGCGGAGAACGGCGTCGTCATCTTCAAGATCCTCCGCAACGTTGCCGATGCGCCCGACCGGGGCAAGGTCTGTATCGTCGGGCGTAACCCCGATGCACTTTGGTTCGATGGGTATGCCGATCGAGTTATCTACGACGAGGCAGGGCTTTTTGATTACACAAGAGTCCAGGCCGCTAGTACCGGCGCACGGGTCGCGATTGCTACTGGCGGCGACGTTTAGGAGCATGAGCACGAGACGAGAGGGCGATGATCGATAAGCGTGTGCCGAGCGTTGGCGATGCCGTTGCGGACGTGTTCGATGGTGCGACGGTCATGGTTGGCGGTTTCGGAGAGGCGGGCAGCCCGATCGAGCTAATCCATGCACTCATAGACCACGGCGCGACAAACCTGACAGTTGTCAACAACAACACCGGAAGCGGCGAGGTCGGGCTCGCTGCCCTGATCAAGGCGGGCCGAGTGTCGACGATGATTTGCTCATATCCGAGGACCGCCAACTCGACGGTGTTTCCCGAGTTGTATCGCAGCGGCCGCATCGCGCTCGAACTGGTGCCCCAAGGCACTCTTGCCGAACGGATCCGCGCCGGCGGCGCTGGAATAGCGGCGTTCTACACACCGACGTCGGTCGGAACACCTCTGGAGGAAGGCAAAGAACGTCGCACCTTTGAGGGTCGCGACTACGTTCTCGAACACGGGCTGCGAGCCGACTTTGCCCTCATCAAGGGGGAGCGTGCGGATGTTCACGGTAACGTGGTCTACAACAAGACAGCCCGCAATTTCGGTCCGGTGATGGCGATGGCCGCTGCGACGACGATCGTGCAGGTTTCCGAGATCGTTGCGGTGGGTGAGTTGGACCCCGAGACTATTGTGAGTCCAGGGATCTTTGTACATCGAGTGGTCGAAGTGGCCAACGCGGCGCACGAGTCAGCGCTTGTTGCTGCGGGGGAGTCGTACCCGTGAATGGTGCAACTGCCTCACTCGGTCTCACCCGTGACGAGATGGCGCGTCGCGTCGCGCTCGACATCCCCGACGGGTCTTATGTAAACCTCGGCATCGGTCTGCCAGAGCTGATCACCAACCATGTACCCGAGGGTCGTCAACTGATCTATCACACCGAGAACGGGCTGCTCGGCATGGGGAGTCCGCCAGAGCCAGGGATGGGCGACCCTGAGCTGATCAATGCCGGCAAACAGCGCGTGACCGCCAACCCGGGTGCGGCCTATTTTCACCACGCCGACAGTTTTGCGATGATCCGGGGCGGCCATATCGACGTATGTGTTTTGGGGGCGTTACAAGTGTCGCACAGGGGTGACCTCGCCAACTGGTCGACGGGGGCGGCGGATGCGATCCCGGCCGTCGGGGGAGCAATGGACCTCGTAGCAGGTGTAAAAACGATCCTTGTGGTCACCCAACACTGCACCAAGACAGGTGAACCTAAGCTGGTCGAGTCGTGCACGTACCCGCTTACCGGCCCATCTGTGGTGGATCGGATTTACACCGATCTTGCTGTGATCGACATTACCGGGGACGGCTTTCAGCTCGTGGAATTGAGTCCCGGCGTGAGTTTTGACCACGTGCAGGAGCGCACCGGTGCGACGCTGTTGCCAATCCCTCGGCGTGGAGCGACATGAAGAATCGCCAATCCAAGAGCGCGGCGCTTTATGAACGGGCGCTCAGAGTGCTGCCTGGTGGTGTCAGCCGAAACACCGTGTTGCGGGCGCCCCATCCGATGTACGCCGACTACGCCAGCGGCTGCCATGTCACTGACATCGAGGGTATCGAACGCATCGATTTTGCGAACAACATGGCGTCGCTCATCCACGGCCACGCCCACCCGGCGATTGTTGCCGCGGTGACGGAACAGCTCGCCAAGGGCACCGCGTTCATGATGGCAACCGAGATCGAAGTTCGATACGCGGAGTATCTCTGCGACCGGGTCCTCAGTTTCCAAAAGCTGAGATTTGTGAATTCGGGCACAGAGGCCGTCATGGGTGCGGTGAAGGCGTCGCGGGCGTTCACCGGTCGGCCCAAGATTGCGAAAGTCGAGGGTGCCTACCACGGCCAGTACGACTACGCCGAGGTGAGCCAAACGTCCAAGCCGCAGAGCTGGGGGAGCGTGGACGCTCCTCGCAGCGTGCCTGTGGTGTACGGGACCCCAGCGTCAGCGCTTGCTGATGTCGTGGTCATCCCCTTCAACGACCCCGAGCGGGCAATCGCGATCCTCGACGAGCACAGCGGCGAGATCGCATGCGTGCTGCTGGACCTCATGCCGCACCGTGTTGGCTTGATCCCCGCTGATGCTGAGTTTGTTGCCGCCCTGCGCGCATGGACGATTCGTGATGGGTCGCTGCTCGTCCTCGATGAGGTGATCACGTTTCGCTCAGAGTTCGCAGGGGCGCAATCCTGGTACGACCTTGAACCTGATTTAACTGCGCTGGGCAAGCTGATCGGCGGCGGTTTCCCAGTGGGTGCGATCGCAGGACGGGCTGACGTCATGGATGTGATGAACCCGCTTGCCGACACTGTGTTGTTCCCTCATTCGGGCACGTTTTCGGCGAACCCGATAACGATGACGGCCGGGTTGACTGCGATGAAACTGTATGACGAGGATGCCATTGATCGAGTCAACGCGTTAGCCGCGCGGGCGACGGATGGCATCAGGGATGCAATTTCGTCGACTGGAGCGAAGGCATGTGTGACGGGCCGCGGGTCGATGTTCAGAGTGCATCTCTCGCCACACCCCCCGTCGAACTATCGCGAGGCCTTTGCAAGCGCCGAGGACACCCGTCGCCTCAAGGTGCTGCTTGATCACCTCTTCGAGGCGGGCCTCATCATGATCAACACCTGCTCTGCCACTATCTCCACAGCCATGGGTGAAGCCGAGATTGACACGCTGGTCGCAGCCATGGAGGGTGGCCTACAGAAGCTAGCCGACTCCGCATAGCTGTGTACGCGGCGTAGGAACAGGCCCCGAACGTGGCTGGTGCCCCCCTGGGGGGGCACCAGATCAACAAAATCAGGGGGTTGTTACTTGTCGCTGCCGAGTAGGCCGCCAAGCATCCCCTTGGCCTGGTCGAGCATGCCACCGACATCGAGACCGCCGCCGCCACCCCCGCTGCCCCCGTCACCGTCGAAGAGGGCGTTGACCGCGCCGGCCATTGGTCCAGGCAGCTTGTCACCAATGAAACCAATAACCATGCCGACGACCTGCTCGAGCTTGTCGACCGGGAGACCGGTCTTTTCCACCAACTGCTTCATCAATTCTTCCAACTGAGGATCCTCCTGACAGATGTCCGTTGCGAAAATGAGTGTAGAGCAACCGAACCTTTGGCTTCTGGCGCTTTTACAGCCCATATATCGTCGTGGGCAGCGCCAGAAGCCAAAGTTGGGTCGCGAGACCCTGAGATCGGGGTCACCCCGTGTCCCTTACGTTGCTACAATCGTTGATTATCCGGGCGCTTAGCTCAGCGGGAGAGCGCTGCCTTCACACGGCAGAAGTCACTGGTTCGATCCCAGTAGTGCCCACCCTCGAAACCCCCTGTAAAATGGGGGTTTCCCCAATGAACACTGGGCTTTCCGTGTGCCCACCGTCCGACTTCGTTTCCCGTCGTTGCCCGTCAAAACCCGTCGTTTCGCGCCCTCCTGCGCCCTTTTCGCGCCCTCTGATTTGGCTCTCCCCGACCCATCGCCGTCGAGTGCGGGTAAGGTGCGATCCCAGGACGACGAACGGAGACCAACATGAGCACACCAACAGTCACAATCGAACACGCCCTGGA
>JADFQA010000012.1 GCA_022562055.1 Acidobacteriota bacterium
CTGAAATCAAACAGATCTGCTGCGAGTATTGCCCCGTGGCCTGCGGGTACAAGGTCCTGATGTGGCCCGTCGGCACCCAGGGAGGCACCGCGGCAGCTGACAACGCGCTTAGCGTAGATCTGCCAACCACGCCGCTGTCGGGCCGCTGGGTGTCCGAGAACATGCACACAGTGGTGGAGATCGACGGTGTTGCAACGAACGTAATCATTATGCCTGACTACGATATCGAAGCGGTCAATCTTGGCGGCACCCACTCGGTTCGCGGTGGTGCGCTGGCACAGAAACTGTACCGCGCTGACGGCCCAACATCCGACCGCTACAAGACGCCCCTGCTCAAGGTGAACGGCAGCCATGTACCTATTTCATGGGAGATGGCGACCGACCTCGTCGCTGAACTCTCCAAGTACACCTTAGAGACGTGGGACGAGCTCTCCTGGGGGATCAAAATCTACTCGTACCAGTTCTACGAGAATGTCTTTGCGGCGTCCAAACTTGGTCTCGGTATGATCGGCACGCCAAACTGGTCGCCGCATCACGCTCCCGCTGAGGGGGATGATGTGCCGGGGCTTTCCGACTGTGGACTCGACGCGTTCGGATCCGCGTTCGCCGATGATAAAGACGCGGACGTGATCTTCATCGCGGGTTCCGACCCATACGAAACGAAAACCATTCGGTTCACAACTTGGCAGGCGGCTGGAGGCGCGACACTCATCTATGTCGACCCACGCAAAACATTCACCGCAAACTACGCAGAAAACCACGGCGGTCTCCATCTCCAGATCAAGCCAGGGACTGACACCGTTCTCTACAGCGCTCTCGTGAAGTACATCATCGACCAGGGATGGGAAGACGCACAGTTCGTCGCCAATTACATCGCATCAACAGACGAGGTTGAGGCGGAAAGCAAGTGGCGTCGCGCACGCTTCGGGCGTTCATTCGACGGCATCAAAAGAGACCTAGCAGCCCAGCCCGCGTTTGAACTTGAGCGGGCGTCTGAGATCACCGGCGTGCCGATCGAAAAACTGAAGCGGGCGGCCGAACTGCTTACCGGAGGCGGTGGCGAGCGGCCCAAGGCGATGGTGCTCTTCGAAAAAGGAGTGTACTGGTCGCACAACTACGAAAACACCGCCGCGATCGGCAACCTCGGCCTTGTGCTCGGTGCGGTTGGACGATCTGGACGTGCGACCGGTCGCATGGGCGGTCACCAGCGTGGCGGCCAAAAGGCAGCCGGCTACCCATTAGACAAGTCACCGCATTTCTTTGAAAAACCTGAGCAGCCGGTCGAGATGGACACCGAACGTTGGCTGTACGAGGGCAAGACCCGCTTCCGCTGGATTATCGGCACCAACTGGCTCGGAGCGATGGGGGCCTCCCAGGACATGCGCCGCCGCGTCATCGAGCTGACCAGCATTGGGGATGCTGTCGATTCGACCGACTACGAGCGCACGCTGCGTCAGTTGCAGGACCGAATGGACAAGGGTGGCACGGTGATCGTGCACCAGGAGGCCTACCCAAACGGCTCGACCGGCGTAGCCGACATCATCCTGCCAGCCGCAACCTGGGGTGAAGATACCTTTACCCGTAACAACGCCGAGCGCCGTCTTCGGCTCTACGAGAAGATCATGAGCCCACCAGGGGACGCCAAGCCTGATTGGCAAATCTTTGCCATCGTCGCCAAGAAGATGGGATTCGAAGGCTTCGATTGGAAGGACACCAATGAGATTTTCGAAGAAGCAGCGCCGAAGTCGGTAGGAGGGCGCCGCGATTTCGTGGAGTTGGTTAAGAAGGCACAGGCTGACGGGGTACGCGGACACGATCTTCTCAAGACCTTCGGCACCACTGGCATTCAAACGCCAATCAAGAATGAGGGTGGCAAGCTGGTTGGAACCGTGCGGCTTCACGCGGACCTGAAATTCAAGACCGACTCTAAAAAGGCGAACTTCGTCTTTCCGGATTGGGATGCGGTGAACGTTCGCAACGACCTGCTCAAGCCACTTGCGGACCAAGTATGGGTCCTAAATGGTCGAGTCAACGCACTGTGGAACAACATGTCGGACTTCACTCGACGCGAGCTTTCCACGGAACGATGGCCGTCAAATTTTCTCGAGATAAATCCAGACGATGCCAAGGACTGGGGAATCGAGTCTGGCGACATGCTGAGCATTACGTCAGACAACGTTCTCAGCCCCGTTGGCGAGAGGGTTCGCGGGTCCTTCACCGCGGTGGCATACGTGTCGGATATCGTTCCTCCAGGTGTGACGTTCTCCTACATGAACTTCCCTGGCAGCGAAACAAACGCCATCACATCTGCAGACTCCAGTTTGCAACCACTGAACCTGAGACTCAACTTCAAGCTCGGCGCCGGAACCATCAAGAAAATCGGCACGACCGACCTCAAGGAAACTATGTCACTTGCTCCGAGAAACCTCGCTCCATAAGTTCGACTACCCAACACACTCCGGTGCCCACCGGACCACTTAGAAGACCCTTGCTGTGATGGGGGATCATGCCGGAACGGTCACCCGCTCGGTACGCAGAAACTTGAAAAACGACCAGGTGGCGAGCGCCGTCAGCACATGCCAAACGGCGTGAGCTTGGAGGATTGAGTCTGGGTCGCAAAGCCGACTATCTGGAACACCGGTTGTCCATATCGCATACCCGACCATGAAAGACGCGAACCCTGCCCAGTACCACGGCGAGTAGGCACGGCGTGAGTCGGGGGAGTTTCTAGCAAACAACGCCGGCAGCCAGAGGAGCACGACCCACCAGTACCGTCCAATCTCGCCGACAATGCGATCGACAGCCCGAAGAGATCGAGGCCGATGCCGAGGTCAGAGCCGAACACCCAGTATCCGACCGCAAACGTTATCAGGACCGAACCGTACACGACGAAAAATCTGCGGTCGTTCCACCGGCCGAGAATTGCGAGGTTGACGATCCAGGGAATGAGGATGTAGATAATCATCGAGAGGTTGTCGAGCCAGGACCCAAAGAAGGTGTGACTTCCATGCATGACCATCGACCCCGACCCGAGGAACACCACAGCTCCAGCATAAACCAGGGCCGTCGGCCGGTTCCCGATGAATCTGTTCGTCGGGCTCTTGCGGAAAATCTCGTCGCGAGCAAGAACGACAAACATGGAAGGCCCGCAACGACGAACCCGAGATTTCCTAGGGTGTTCGACGGCTCTCGCAGCAGTCCGCCACTTACTCGTTCGCACCAGCGAGAGACCTCCCCGATCGCCTGCTCGTTGGCAGCGGGTGTCCACCACCCGATCACACCACCGCCAACAAAGAGGACCGCAAAACCACCGACGCCCCAGAGCGCGTAAGTGAGGAATCGGTACGGATGATCCATCGTCAGATAGTAAGCAGGTACCGACGCTGGTTAGGTGTCGACGGGTAGGTTTGTGCGCGCAACGAAGCGCCTCTACGAAACGAACACCTCGTCGGCATCGGTAAACGTCTTGAACTCGATGCCGTTGCCCGACGGGTCCTGGATGAACATCGTTGCCTGCTCCCCTGGTTTGCCCTCGTAGCGCACCGTTGGCGGGATCAAGAACTCAACACCGTGCAAACTGATTCGCTCGCGCAACGCGTCCCACGATTGACGATCGAGCAGCGCACCAAGATGCCGCAGCGGAACGTCGATGCCGTCCACCTCAGTGGTCGTCCGAGGCTCCACAACATCGGTGACATGCCCAGAGATCTGGTTGCCGAAGAAGTCAATGTCGATCCAATGATCGCTCTCTCGGCCGATCTGGCACCCCAGAACATCGCGGTAGAACGTACGCGCCGACTCGATTTCCCTTATCGGAAAGGCAAGATGAAACGGTGCTTTCATGGTCACTCCCATTCGATTGTACCCGGCGGTTTTGATGTGATGTCGTAGGTAACGCGGTTGATGCCGGGAACTTCGTTGATCACCCGTGAAGACATTCGCTCGAGAACATCAAAGGGGATGCGCGCCCAATCCGCTGTCATGGCGTCCTCACTGGTCACCGCCCTGATGATCAACGGATACGCATACGTGCGTTGGTCTCCCTGGACGCCGACCGACCTGATCGCCGGCAGGACGGCAAAGGACTGCCACAGCTCGTCGTACAGGCCGGCGCGACGAACTTCTTCGAGCACGATGGCGTCTGCTGCACGCAGAATTTCAAGCCTCTCCCGCGTCACCTCGCCAATGATCCGGACACCAAGACCGGGTCCGGGGAACGGTTGGCGTTGCACAATCTCTTCCGGAAGACCAAGCTCTACGCCGATCGCTCTTACTTCGTCCTTGAACAAGTCACGCAGCGGCTCGATGAGTTCGAAGTCCATGTCGTCGGGCAGCCCGCCAACATTGTGGTGTGACTTGATCTTGGCGGCATCCTTCGTACCGGACTCGATGACATCGGGATACAGCGTGCCCTGGACCAGAAACTTTGCATCGTCGATGTCTTTGGCAACCTCTTCGAAGACACGTATGAACGTCTCTCCGATTGCCTTACGCTTTTCCTCCGGATCGGTGACCCCGACGAGCTTGTCGAGGAAGCGGTCGGCGGCTTTCACGTGGATCAGGTTCATGTGAAACGTCGCCCGAAACGTCTCTTCGATCTGGTCGGATTCCCCCTGGCGCATGAGACCGGTATCGACGAAGACGCACGTCAACTGATCACCAATAGCCTTGTGCACGAGCGCAGCTGCCACCGCAGAGTCGACTCCGCCGGATAGGGCGCAAATGACTTGCGCGTCGCCAACCGCTGAACGCACAGCCGCAACGGACTTCTCGATGATGCCGACGTGGGTCCAGTTCGGACGGGCGCGGCAGATGTCGTGCAGAAAGTGCTTGAACATCTCCTGCCCACGAGGAGTGTGACCTACCTCGGGGTGAAACTGGACCCCGTAGAGACGGCGGTCACGGTCCTCCATCGCCGCCACCGGCGAGTCAGAAGTCGACGCAACCACCGAGAAGCCCTCGGGCGGCGTGACGACTGCGTCGCGATGACTCATCCAGACGTCCTGGGTATCCGGCATGTCGCGAAACATTTGCGACGACCCGGATAACACCAACTCCGTGCGGCCGTATTCGGCGACACCGTTGCTCGCGACATCTCCACCAAGAGCCTGCGCGATCACCTGATGGCCGTAACAGATGCCGAGTATCGGGACACCGAGTTCGAGGATTTCGGTGTCGATATCCGGAGCGCCCTCGGCGTACACAGATGCGGGTCCGCCAGAAAGGATGATGCCGATGGCCCCGCGATCGAGCACTTCCTTGGCGCTGATGTCCCGCGGGACGATCTCGGAGAACACGTGAACCTCGCGCACGCGCCTCGCAATCAGCTGGGCGTACTGGGCACCGAAGTCGAGTACCAGTACTTTGTCAAAATCCCCCGTCGAAGCTTGACCTGCCGGCGTCGCCACGTTCGTCAACCCATGCCGACATGCTGGGTCAACTGGAGACGCTTTCCCTCGGTCTGCAGCGCCGGGGCCACCACGACCTCGGCCTTTTGGAAAGCTTTGACGTTGGCGTACCCAGTTGTCGCCATAGAAACTCGCAAAGCTCCGAACAGGTTACAGCGACCGTCGTTCTCGCTCGCCGGACCGACCAAGATCTCGCGAAGGGTACCGAGGCGGCCAGTTTGGACACGCGTTCCCCGCGGGAGTTCGGGGTGGAACGTTGCCATGCCCCAGTGGTAACCCTGTGCAGGCGCCTCGTCGGCCGAGGTTATCGGTGACCCGAGCATGACCGCGTCGGCGCCGCAGGCGATCGCCTTCGCAACATCGCCGCCGGTACGCATGCCGCCGTCCGCAATGACGTGGACGTAACGGCCGGTCTCTTCGAGGTAGCGGATACGGGCGCCGGCGGCATCGGCAACGGCGGTGGCTTGAGGCACGCCGATCCCGAGCACGCCTCGTGACGTGCACGCAGCGCCGGGTCCGACTCCAACAAGGACGCCGACTGCCCCCGTACGCATCAGGTGGAGTGCGCCTGCGTATGACGCGCAACCGCCCACGATGACGGGGAGCTCCGCACTACCGATGAACTTGAACAGATCGAGCGGGTCGGTACGTGTCGAGACATGCTCTGCTGAAACGACCGTGCCCTGGATGATCAGAAGATCAAGACCGCCGGCGACTGCGTACTCGTAATACTTCGACACATTCTGGGGTGTCAGACCGGCTGCGACCAGCACACCACCATCCTTGATTTCACCGACGCGCTGAGTGATGAGATCGGTGTTTATTTCGGTCTGGTACACCTTCTGGATGACGCGAGTTGCGTCCTCGGGTGAAGCTGCTGCGATCTCCGCGTACGCAGGCATGGGGTCTTCGTAGCGTGTCCACAGACCCTCGAGGTTGAGCACCCCGACCCCGCCTAGCTCGCCGATCAGAATGGCTGTCGATGGTGAAACGGCCGAATCCATTGCGGATGCCATCATCGGCAGATCGAATGTAAAAGCATCGATCTCCCACGAAAGATCGATATCTTCGGGATCCCTGGTGCGGCGCGAAGGGACGATGGCGATGTCGTCAAAACCCCAAGCTCGTCGGCCTGATTTAGCAATGCCGATCTCGATATCCACGAAGATCCTCCAGCTAGCTGTGATGCGCCACAGGCTACCAGCACCTAGCCGCGACGATTCAGCGAGCTTCCGCGATGCGTCGGGTCGTGTCGGCCTCGACTCGACACGCGATTTCCGAATTCAAGATGGCCACGTGGCGCGTTGTCATGGTGTCTTGCCGCGCAACACCACCGCGATATCCGTCCCGATGCTTCCCGGTATGGCGTCCATTCTCTCCTCGAAGGCCGCGCCAAGGGCCTGCTGCAGCGGTTCATAAAGAATCTGTTGTTGGCAACTGCCGGGAAAGAACGCCCTACCGTCCGCTGTGAACGCGAGGACGTATAGCACGGTGTTCGTGCCTACAAACATCTCTGGGTCACCGATCGCGAACCACACCTCGCCGCCAGTGTCGAGCGCCCATTCGACCTCGGGCCAGTACGACCCGTGGATCCAAACTTCTTCAGAGCTCGACTCGCCACCCACCGGTTGTTGGACGATGACCGTGGCTGGCAGGGTGCGGCTACTGTCGTCACTCGCTCGAACGATCCCTCCAACATGCACCCATCCGACCGCCTCCGCCAGGAACTCGATCGCAGGGGCGATTAAGTCCAACGGTTCCGAGCACGGAGAGAACGCAGCGGCGATGTCTGCAATTCCGGCGTTGCGCGGAACAGTCGGGAAGCCCTCCGCGTTTACTCAGATTTCACCGGGTGTCTGCGCACAGCTCGCTGACAGTAAGGCAAGAGATATCGCAGCAACCGCTGCCCGGCGCGGCCTTCGAAACAACCATGTGGTGATCCGAGATCCCGTGTCTGCCTCGACTTCGGCGGGACCGGCATGCGACATCGACACCTCCACGTTAAATGCGGTCGAGACCTACGGCTTGGCGGACTTTTGTTTGATGCGACTCTGCAGCGATTCTGGCGTCGAGGGCTCCCCGGTGCATGATTCGTGCGACCTCGGTGTCGTCGAGCCGCGCATAGGCCGTCCGGATCGGCGCGAGTTCTGCGATCACGGCGTCAGCAACGGCCTGTTTGAACACGCCATACCCCGTACTGCCATACTCGTCAACGAGCGAATCGATCGACGAACCGGTACATGCGGATATGATGTCGAGTAGGTTCGAGATCCCCGGTTTGCTGTCGCGGTCGTAACGCACCTCCGGGTCGGAGTCGGTCACCGCCGACTTGATCTTTTTCGAAATGACGTCGGGCGCATCCAAGAGGAGGATGCGACTCTTTTCGTTGGCGTCCGACTTCGACATCTTCTTTGTCGGGTCGGTGAGCGACATCACCCGCGCAGATGATTCCGGGATGAGCGCCTCGGGAATGTGGAAGACGTCGCCAAACCGATTGTTAAACCGTTCGGCAAGATCACGGGTCATTTCGAGATGCTGACGTTGGTCATCACCGACAGGGACCAAGTTGGCGTTGTAGAGCAGAATGTCTGCCGCCATCAACACGGGATACGAGTACAAGCCAAGGTTCGACCCATCCTTTTCAGCCTTCTCCTTGTGCTGCGTCATCCGATTGAGGACACCGGTCGGTGTCACTGTCCCGAGAATCCACGACAGTTCAGCGTGCTGGGGAACCTGACTTTGGAAGTAAAACATCGATCGCTCAGGATCTATCCCCACGGCCATGAGAACCTTGGCGGCCTCGATGCGCTCCTTCTTGAACTCCGCGGGATCGTACGGCAAGGTGATGGCGTGTAGGTCGACGACGCAATACACGGTGTCGTAGTCGTCCTGGAGAGCGACCCAGTTCTTGAGTGCCCCGAGGTAGTTGCCGATGTGGATGTTCCCGGTCGGTTGCAGCCCCGAGAAGACCTTCTGTCGCGTCTCCACGTCTACTCCTTGATGTTCTGTCGTGCTGGTTGGTAACGAAATAGCGCCGTCGGATTCCTCCGGCGGCGTACATAGTCATGCGCGATGGAGGGATTGCTAAATCCTCTGCCACCACCATTGCATGATCGTCGTATTCATCGAGCAGAGCATACCGGTGCCCACCGAACGAATCAACGCCTCCACGCAACGGCGTCGCTCATAGGACCCGACTGCTCGGACCAGCGGCATGTCCGCCGATACGGGAGTCTCGTGTTGTGAGAGAACTATGACGACAGATGTCGTAACCATCCACCTTCGACAGAGAACCAGCGTTGCAAACCTCAGCTCTCCGTTACGAACCCGGCATCGACGGCATTCGCGCTCTCGCCGTCCTTGCGGTAATCGCCTACCACCTTGGCTGGCTTTCGGCTCCTGGCGGATTCCTCGGGGTTGAGGTCTTCTTCACGATCAGCGGCTTCCTGATCACGTCGATTCTGGTGAGCGAGTTCCGAGACACGGGCCGCATAAACCTTCGCTACTTTTGGAAGCGAAGGGCTCGACGACTCCTCCCGGCGCTGTTCGTGTTCCTCGCATTCACCGCTGCTTATGTCGCCGCGTTCGTGCCATCTGAAGTCGCTCGTGTTCAACGAGAGATCTTCCCTGCGCTTGGGTATGCCACGAACTGGTACTTGATCGGGTACAACGAGTCCTACTTCTAGTCATTCGGGCGGCCTTCGTTGTGGCGCCACCTCTGGTCGCTGGCGATAGAAGAACAGTTCTATATCGGGTTTCCGTTGCTGTTTGTTGTGTTCCGCAAGATTCGCGGGGCGTTGGCGGTCTTTCTTGTTGTTGTTGTCGCGCTCGCCTCGACATGGTGGATGGCCCGGCTAGTTGTCGCGTTCGAAGATCCGTCACGCGTTTACTACGGCACTGACACCCGAGCCGCTGGACTCCTTGTCGGTGTCATACTCGGACTTGCTCGACACCGTATGCCGCTCGCCGAGAGCACCCGACGGTGGCCAGTGGTGTTCGGCGTCGCCGGGCTCGCAACCCTCATATGGCTTGTCGCGACGATGAACGACTTTGAGCCACGTCTGTACCGCGGTGGCTTCTTGATTACGAGCGTGGCAACCGCGTTCGTCATCATCGGTGTTGTCGGCTCGAAGCGACTGCGTGCGATCGTTGGCGCAGCTCCGCTGCGGTGGATTGGGTTGCGGTCCTACAGCCTTTACCTGTGGCACTGGCCGGTGGTCGTCTTCACGCGCCCCCAAGTCGACGTGTTCTGGGATCCCCTCGTTGTCACGGTCGTACGAATCGCCGCGACCTTTGCGCTCGCGGAAGCCTCCTACCGCTGGGTGGAGATGCCAGTGCGAAACGGGAGCCTCGCTGCCTACCGTGACCGCGTTCGGGGTTGGCGCCAGCGCCGCACCACGCACCGTGCATGGCGGGTGGCCGCGACGACGTTGATCGCGGCGTTCTCGTTGCCGATCGCGATCGTACTTGCCTCCCCTGTTCCTGAGAGACCGATCCTCGAACCTGAAGCGGCCGAGGTGTCCGCTGCCACACCAGCCGTTGCCAGCACCACGAGCGCACCCGCCAAAGACGTCGCCATCGGGACCTTGAACCTGAGTCCCGCGACCACCACAACCAGCACCTCACCACCAACGACAGTTGTGCACCGTACGATCGAGCCCGCCACAACGACCGAACAACCTAAGGCCGCACCTGCCTCGATAATTGCCGTAGGCGACTCGGTGATGCTGGGAGCAGCCGAAGAGCTCCAAGCTGCGTTTGGCGATGCAATTGTTGTCGACGCGCTCAAGGCCAGATCGTGGAACGATGGTGTGGAGACGCTGCGGAGACGTTACGCACAAGGCGTTTCAGACGACATCGTGGTGATCCATCTTGGACACAACGGACCCATCAACACTGCAATGCTCGACGAATTGATACAGTCTTCACCCGACGCGGCCCGCATCTACATCCTCACGATCAAGATAGACCGGAGGTGGGAGTCGACCCTCAACACCCTCATCCGAGATCGCGCCGCGTCGGACCCAGTGGTCCGAGTCATCGAATGGAAGTCCCTCGCCGAGTCTGACCGCACACTTTTGGCCCGTGACAACATCCATCTCAGCACGGAAGGCCAGCGCCGATACACCGATCTGGTGGCCACTGTGCTTGGAGATATCTCGTCATGCGCCGCAACGACGACGTGCTCAAACGGCACCGTCGAGTGACAGGTGGTTGACGCTTGTCCAGCTTTCCTGCATACTGACCGCCATGACGAATCACATCGCCCCACCCAGTTTCGAGATTATCACGTAGGCGTACACGCCTTCATATCTGCGTGTACGCACTGACCCTCCGCCAAGCGGGGGGTTTTGTCGTTACCGAACAGACCGAGCACGGAGCAGCACATGACACCCACAATCGAGATCTACGACACGACTCTGCGAGACGGCATCCAGCAAGAGTCGATTTCGCTCACAGCAAGGGACAAGTTGCGAATCGCTGAGCTACTCGACGAGCTTGGCGTTCACTACATCGAGGGTGGATGGCCCGGGGCCAACCCGAAGGAGGACGAGTTCTTTCAGCGGGCGAAGACCGAACTGGACCTCAAGAACGCCACGCTCGTTGCGTTCGGGTCGACCCGTCGCGCAAACACAAGGGCCGAAGACGACGTGGTGCTCAACGCCTTGCTCGAGGCAGAGACCGATGTCGTGTGCATTGTTGGGAAGACGTGGAGCTACCACGTCGAACATGCGCTGCGGGTAGACGAGAAGGAGGCCATTGCCATGGTTGCGGACTCGGTCGGTTACCTCAGGTCGAAAGGTCGTCGGGTGTTCTTCGATGCCGAGCATTTCTTTGACGGGTACCGTGACAACGCCGACTTTGCACTTGCCGTGCTGAAGGAAGCCCACCAAGCCGGAGCCGAGAGACTCGTGCTGTGCGACACCAACGGTGGCTGGTTGGCGCACGAGGTGGAGCGGGTTGTCGGCGATGTCGGTGAACGGCTCGACGATGCAGTACTCGGTGCGCACTTTCACAACGACTCGGGTATGGCCGTTGCGAACAGCCTCATGGCGGTACGGGCTGGGGCAACCCAGGTGCAGGGATGCATCAACGGTTACGGCGAAAGGACAGGGAACGCCGACCTGTGTTCGATTATCCCGAACCTGCAACTCAAGATGGACATGAAGGTCGTCTCAGACGCACAGCTCGCCAAACTCACCTCGATCTCTCACCACATGGCGGAGATCATCAACATCACTCTCGACCCGCAAATCCCCTATGTTGGGGCGTCAGCGTTCACCCACAAGGCGGGTTTGCACACGTCGGCTATTGCGCGGCGCCCGGATGCCTACGAACACCTGCCACCATCGGACGTTGGGAACACGACCCGCGTCGTGGTCTCCGAAATGGCGGGACGCTCAACTGTGCTTGCGAAGGGCAAGGAGTGGGGGATGGATTTGTCAGATGCCGACGCCCAAACGATCGTCGATCGGGTAAAGGAACTCGAGCACGAGGGTTATCAGTTTGAGGCGGCCGACGGTAGCTTCGAACTGCTTATTCGGGACGTGCAAGGCTGGGTGCAACCGTTTTTTGAACTCGAGTCGTATCGAGTGTTCGTTTCAAGCGGCTCGGGGATTGAATCGGAGGCGACAGTGAAGCTCACCGTCGGTGGCGAGCGCCGCGTCGTGACACGAGAGGGTGACGGCCCGGTCAGCGCGCTCGACCGCGCGTTGCGAGCCGCGCTAGTTGACACCTATCCAGAGATCAACAATATTCGGCTCATTGACTACCGGGTCCGCGACCTCGACTCGTCAGACGGGACGAGCGCACGAGTGCGGGTATTGACAACACACAAGATGGGCAACGATTCATGGAGCACCGTCGGTGTTCACACGAACAGCATCAACGCCTCGTGGCAGGCCGTGGTCGAAGGACTGGTCCTCGGGTTGCTCCGCTCCGAACATGATGCGTCTTCGGCTTGACTCGTTCTAGGGACTGTTCGCAACCCGTCGAAACCGCACGCTTACTCCCTTAGCTCAACCGTGGGGTTTCGGCCCTGTTCGATTTCGCGATGGCGCCGCTCAATGTACGGCGCCATGCCGCGATGTGTAAGTACGTAGAACGCGTCTGACTCGACTGCGGCGAGGATCGTGTCGGCAACACTCTCGGCCGTCCTCCCGTGTGCAGTTGCTTCGCGCACCGCCTCCCGAACGCGTGCACCCATCTCGGTGTCCCCGCGCGGGCCACCGGGACGCACCCTGTCGCTATCCGCAATCCCGGTTTGTACCCAGGCCGGGCAAACCACCGTCACACCAACGTTGGCCTCGGCAAGTTGGAGTTCCTGGTACAGCGTCTCTGACAAAGTGACGACACCATGTTTCGCGACGTTATAGGGGGCGGTCCCCGGCGGCGACACGAGACCGGCAACCGACGCGGTGTTCACGACGTAGCCGCCACCTTGTTCGATCATTCGGGGAACAAACGAGTTTATTCCGTGGATCACCCCGTAGAGGTCGATACCGAGCACCCACTCCCAATCATCGAGTGTCGTTTCAAGCACGGATCCGGTTGAGCTCACCCCTGCGTTGTTGAAAATGAGATCGACCGTCGGATACTGAGCGAAAGCAGCGTCAGCCAAGGTTGCAACAGCGTCTTTGTCGCTGACGTCGCATATCTGGGTTGCGGTCAAGGCCGCCATGCCGCCCAATCCCTCGTGCGCCAAGGTCAGAGCGCGTGGGTCGATGTCGGCCATCAGCACGTTGATACCCTTCTCGCACAAAGCCTTGGTCAGCGCCAACCCGATCCCGCTTGCGGCTCCCGTCACAACGGCGGCCATCCCCGATTGAAGTTTCACGACCTATCCTTCCTGACCCATGGTCCCGCCACGCAAAGTCTCGAACAACCGCCGCAACATACCGGCGGTCGCCCCCCAAAGGATTCCCTCTGGAAGTTCCAGAAACCAGATGTCGTACCCGTGCCACTGCTGGCAATGCCAATCAGGCGTTTCCATCAAGAAATCTAGACGCGGGGTCAGGATCGCCGCCACTTCGCGCTCGTCACGTGTCAGCGTCGGACGACCACCGCTGATCCGGCCGATAACCGGGACGATCATCTCTTCCTGGTTACGGGTCCAGAACGGCTCTGAACCGCCGACAACCTCCACCGTTTGCGGGTCGAGACCCACCTCTTCGAACGCCTCTCGCAACGCGGCGTCAACCACGGACTCTCCCGGTGCGAGACGTCCCCCGGGGCACACGATGTCGCCCGGATGCGTTGGCATGTCGTCGGGCCTGCGGGTGAGGATGATGCGGACGTACCCATCGTCGTCCTCGAACAGCGCCACCAACACCGCCGAGCGTGCGTCGGCGCCTTCGTATACCGGGCCGACGTTTTCGACTGCTGACCAGACATCAAGCATCGACGCAGTTTACGACGATAGGCTGTAGCCGATGTTGTCCACCGCTCCGCGATACACCCCCTCCCTCATGTTGCGTCCGTTCCGCCGGCGCGACGTTGGCGCCTTGGAAGAAGCCGTCAACGAGTCCTTGCGTGATCTCAAACCATGGCTGCCGTGGGCCCAGAAAACGTATGGTCGCCACCATGCGCTGCAGTTCATCAAAGAGAGCCTTAATGCATGGAACGGGAACCGTGCGTTCGACTTTTCGATCCGCGGCGCGAGCGACCCGGCTCGCCATCTTGGCAACGCATCGGTGTGGTACACCTCGCACGCTAACCAGAGCGGCGAGATCGGCTACTGGGTGCGTTCCGGAGCGCTTCGTCAGGGAGTGTGCACAGAGGCGACTGCGCGGATACTCCAGGTCGCGTTCGAAGAACTTGAGATGCACAAGATCACCCTACGGATAGCGGTCGGCAACGTTGGATCTGAACGTGTGGCGCACAAACTCGGCTTCCTTAAAGAGGGGATTCTGCGCCATGAGGTGCGAATTGGTGATGACTGGCTCGATCACTCGGTATGGTCGATATTGGCAGAGGAGTGGCCGATCGAGCGCCACCGATACGGTGGCCACGGCTGGGTATGACATTTGCAGCGCATGGCTAGCTTCATGTACAACGTGTTCTTCCCGAGGCGTGGGAAGATACTGGTGTGAACCAAAAAGTCGTCCTCATAACCCAAAGAGTTCTTTTCGCATTCATCGCGGTTGTTTTCATGCTTGTGGCTATCACCACCTTTCAGAAGATTGTCGGAGAAAACGAGTCCGTCGCGATCCGCCCACCAACGACTTCCCCGATCGTATCAACGACAACGACAACGACAACGACAACGACAACGACAACAACACAACCCCCAGCGGTCGTTACGACGACACTTGCGCTTCCCACGACGACGGGGGTGCTAGTGGGTTCATGCACCATGCCTACGCCGGCTGAAGACGGAGGTAGGCTCGTCCGGTTGTACTTCACCTGCGGGTCGCAACCCTTTCCGGCGACAAATACTTCAGTAGTGCGCCGCGTCGAGGCAACCAACCGCTCTTTCACTGCGACACTCACAGAGCTGACAAAGGGACCGACCGAACCCGAGGCATCGTCAGGGTTTCGCTCTTTCTTCAACGAGAACACGTACGGGGCGTTCGATGCCGTGTTCCTCAACAAAGGGCGCGCAACGGTCGAGTTCTCGCGCCCCGTCCTGGATCGCACGCTCACCGAGAGCGAGGCGGCGTTTTTCATCGCAACCGTCAACACCAGCGTGTTCCAATTCAAAACGGTTGATTCGGTGGAGTACCGCATCAGCGGCGATTGCAACGAATTTTGGGAACCGCTCGGGTCACGATGCGTCATTGTGACCCGTGAAAACTGGGAGACACAGGTACGAGATTGGCGCTCTGCAAACGGTTGATCGATGACTAGACACACCACGGTCGCGAAGGGCGCGACTGTTGGCTTCCAACGAGGAGCCGGCCGTAATTCTGCGACAAACGGTCAAGAAGAAATTTCGCTGAAATCGCTTAAGAATCTGCAACCGGACCGACAGACCCTCTGCGAACGGGTAACCCCAAATGGCGAAGCGATATGGATCCGGCTCGGCATCACCACCAATAGCCGATGATTCATTCCCTTCACAAGGAGTTCCGCTAAGGATTCTCCTCGACACGTCGCTTCGTTATGGGTTACCAGCACTTACGAGTGCAGAATGAGGGTGAGGCGTTAAGCCTCACCCTCATTTTCGTCACGATCCGTCTTCCGGCCTCGAGTGGAGCGGAAGTCGCACCGCACCCGCCCTTTCACTGAGGTGCACATGCCTCCCAGCCGCCCACCAGCCATCCTCCAGGGGTCAGATTCGTTCTGACCGTAAGCTTCCACGATCCGAAATCGTCCAAGAATGTCGCAGCGGCCGACTCGCCTACTTTCACTATTTGGTCGAGGTCCAGATCGTGCCAGTCCTGGCGGAGGCGATAATCGCCATCGTTGGCAATCCAATCATCGACAGCCGCGGCAGGGTCGTCGAATCCGCCGCCCTCATAGACCTCAACGCTGTAGTCGAAGATGGCTGCTTCCCGCTCGCCCGTGCACCCCGGTTCGGATCGATCATCCGCGTTCGCGTCCGTAGTCGCTGTCGTTGTCGACGCGACCGCGACGGACCCATCGAGGGCTGCGCCACCGCCACAGGCGTACGCCGCCACCGTAAAGGCCGTTGCCACAATCGCCATCCTGGGCGTCAACACCATGACGCAATTGTATGTTCGTGTTCACAGCTTTTGCCAGCGACTTTCCGCTCTAGCTTCCTGGCATGCGGCACATCGCCAGGCGACCCGCGCGGCTAGCTCCTCCTGCTTTGGCAGGAGGGTCGGTGCAACAAGTTGGGCCCCGGATTGCTCCGGGGCCCAACTTGCATGTCAACAGACATGAGTTACATCATGCCGCCCATGCCACCATCGTGGCCATGGCCGCCGCCAAGCGGCTCATCTTCAGCAACTTCGGCGATGATCGCCTCAGTCGTGATGAGAAGCGACGCAATGGATGCAGCGTTCTGCACCGTTGCACGCGTCACCTTGGCAGGATCGATGATGCCAGACGCCATCAGGTCTTCGTACTCACCGGTGGCAGCGTTGAAGCCGTGTCCGCCTTCCGACTGGAGAACGGTGTTGACAACAACACCACCCTCATAGCCGGCGTTTGCAGCGATCTGACGAATTGGCGCCTCGAGGGCACGACCGATCAAAGCGCGACCGGCCTTCACATCATCGGTGTTGCCACGTAGGCTCGAGATTGCATCGCGCGCACGCAGCAACGCAACACCACCGCCGGGGACGATGCCCTCTTCGATGGCCGCACGGGTTGCCAGGACGGCATCCTCAATACGGTGCTTCTTCTCCTTGGCCTCAACCTCGGTAGCCGCGCCGACCTTGAGGATTGCAACACCACCCGAGAGCTTCGCAAGACGCTCACTGAGCTTCTCACGGTCCCAATCAGAATCGCTGTTCTCGATCTCTTGGCGGATCTGCGCAACACGTGCGTTGACGTCCGCCTTAGTGCCTGCACCATCAACGATGGTGCAGGTGTCCTTCGTGACAACAACCTTGCGGGCACGGCCGAGAAGGTCGACTGTGATGCTGTCGAGCTTGAGCCCGACTTCCTCAGAAATCACGGTCGCACCAGTAAGGATCGCGATGTCTTGCAACATTGCCTTGCGTCGTTCGCCAAACCCTGGGGCCTTCACCGCAACCGACGCGAACGTACCACGCAGGCGGTTCACGACGAGTGTAGCTAGGGCCTCGCCATCGACGTCCTCAGCGAGAACGACGATGGCTTTACCGGTCTGGCTAACCTTTTCGAGAACAGGAAGGAGATCCTGCACAGATGAGATCTTCTGGTTTGCAATGAGGATGTAGGCATCCTCGAGCACGGCCTCTTGGCGCTCCGCATCTGTGATGAAGTACGGAGAGATGTAGCCCTTATCGAACTGCATGCCCTCAGTGATCTCCAGCTCGACGCCAAACGTCTGACTGTCCTCAACCGTGATGACGCCTTCGCCACCGACCTTGGAAAGCGCATCCGCGATCGACTCACCGATTGAGTCGTCTGCAGCAGAGTTGCCCGCAACATAGGCCATTTGATCCTTGTCGTCGGCACTTACCTCTTCGGACATGTCGGCGATTGCACCGACGACCTTCTCAACGGCTTCGTTGATACCAATACGCAGCTCCATCGGATTTGCGCCAGAGGCGACAAGACGGAGACCGTCGCGCACCATTGCCTGGGCAAGCACTGTTGCAGTGGTTGTCCCATCGCCAGCGACCGAGTTGGTCTTGTCGGCGACTTCCTTGGCGAGCTGAGCACCAAGGTTCTCCCAGACATCGTCGAGTTCGATTTCCTTAGCAATGGTCACACCATCGTTGGTAATCGTGGGTGCACCCCACTTCTTCTCGAGAACGACGTTACGGCCCTTTGGACCGAGCGTAACTTTTACGGCGTCGGCAAGTATGTCAACACCAGCTTGGAGACCACGACGGGCTTCCTCGCCAAAACGAATTTCTTTAGTAGCCATGTAGTTAAGTTCCTCCTAACCCAACACAGCAAGTACGTCACGGGCTGAGAGAATCAAGTAATCCTCACCCTCGTACTTGACTTCTGTTCCGCCGTACTTCGAGTAGAAGACGACGTCACCAACACTGACATCGAGCGGGACACGCTCTCCGTCTTCGAAGAGACCTGGGCCGACAGCGAGTACATCACCGAGCTGTGGTTTCTCCTTTGCCGTATCTGGGATGACAATTCCGCTTGCAGTGCGCTGTTCGTCTTCCTCTCGCGGCTGCACGACGATACGATCGCCGAGAGGCTTGAGCTTCATTCCGACTTCCTCCTTCAAGGCTGGACTTAGCAGTCGGGTGCTTTGATTGCTAACGGATCGTAGCAGTCTCCAGACGCGAGTGCTAACTCGTCATGAGGGGAAAAAAGCGCGACTTAGCGACCAATTTTCAGACTTGGATCAACATCGCTGGACCAGGGGGTGAACGCTCCGAGATCGTAGTGATAACGCGCCGCCGCGGCGATCATGGCGCCGTTGTCGGTACACATCTCGGGACTCGGTAGTAGGAGATTCACCCCGCGACGGTCTGCCTCTTCCTTGAGCTTCTGACGAAGACGTCTGTTGGCAAGCACACCTCCACCGCCCGCAACGACCTCGACGCCTGTTGCTTCTACAGCGTTGAACGTCTTGGACACAATCGTGTCAACAATTGCTTCCTGAATCGATGCGCAGACATCTTCGAGCGGAGGGACGGCGTTCTGAGCCTTTGCCTTTTCGAGGAACGTCACAACAGACGTCTTTAGGCCCGAGAAAGAGAAATCGTACGGCCGATCACGCATCGGCCGCGGGAAACGAATTGCGTCGGGGTCGCCGCCGGTGGCGTGCAGGTCGATCGCCGGCCCTCCGGGATAACCCAGGCCCATAAAGCGGGCAAGTTTGTCGAAAGCCTCGCCCGCAGCGTCGTCCAAAGTCTGTCCCATGACGTGGTAGTCCCCCCACGCACGCATGTGCACGATCATTGAGTGACCGCCCGATACGAGCACCACGATCGCCGGCGGTTCGTAGTCGCTGTGCTCAAGTAGGGGCGCGAACAGGTGGCCTTCCATGTGATCGACACCGATCAGCGGTTTCCCAAGCGTCCACGCCATCATCTTCCCGTACGCATAACCCACGGCAAGCGCACCGACAAGACCGGGGCCACGGGTAACGCCGATGACGTCAAGGTCGTCGTGGTGGATGCCGGCCTGGTTGAGAGCCTGGTGCACCAGGGGCCGGATCGCCTCCACATGGGCGCGTGCGGCGACCTCGGGAAGGATCCCGCCGTAACGAGCATGCTCCTCAACCTGGGTGGCCAACACGGAAGACAGCACCTCGTTGCCTGAAAGGACCGCAACCGCGGTCTCGTCGCAGCTCGTCTCGATACCAAGTATGAGCGGCTCCGTCATACGGCCTCCTCTAAGGACTCTCGTATGTCTGCAATACGGGTGGCATAATCTTGAGTGTCTATGTCGATCGCCCACATCACAAGAGCGTCTTCGTCGCGGTAGTAGTCCTTGCGCACCCCGACGGGTGCAAAGCCAAACCGCTCATAGAGCCGACGGGCTGCGCTGTTCGACACGCGGACCTCCAACGTCAGGTGTTTCGCTCCTATGGCCAATGCGCGATCGACAAGGTCGATCATGAGGTGGGTTCCGATGCGCTTTTGTCGTGCTTGCGGGTCGACAGCGACCGTTGTGATGTGAGCGTCGTCTTCCACAATGAGCAACCCCGCATAGGCCACAATGGCGTCATCTGCCACCGCAACAACGTAGGTGCGTGAATCAAGACCGAGTTCGTCAACGAATACCCGCATCGACCACGGCTGCGGATACACCGCTCGCTCGAGCTCGGCAACGACAGGGATGTCGGCGATGACCATCTTGCGAATCTGGACTGCGCTCACGATGGCTCCGATCCTGGCCACACACCCTCGACCCGAAACTCTTTCCACGAGATGTCGGCGTCGACTTCACGCATGTACCGGGGACGAATGTCGTCGACCGTGGAGAACTCCCCCGACTTGGCTTGCAGATTCGCTATCTCAAACACTACGTCCGCGGATGGGTAGCGAGGTCTGCCTTGTTTTGCCCGTTGGATGCGGTCAAGAAATCCGTCCCCGATAGCACCGACGTCGCCGACGACGAGAGTCTCCGCATCGTCGCTCGAAAGCAACGTGTGGAACTCCTCAGCGGACACGACCTGGGCAGGACCATCCGCAACAACACCGCCGGGCACTGGCATGAACGCTTGAGTTGCGACCTGGCGCCTTCGCATGTCAATGACCGGCCATATGCGCCGACGCCCCGTGGCTGCTCGCCACGCGAGTGCCGTCAACGAACCGACCGGGATAATCGGGATCCCGATCGACGCCGCAACCGCTTGGGCAGTTGCGACGCCTATCCGCAGACCGGTGTACGGACCCGGGCCAACGTTGACCGCGACTGCGTCAAGATCGCGAGCGGACCAGCCAACTTGATCGAAGAGCATGTCGATTGCAGGAGCCAGGAACGAAAGGTGGCCAACCCGGTCAACGCGGAGGCTCATCGCAAGAAGCTGGTCGCCGTCACCAAGCGCGACAGATGAGGCCGCAGTGGCCGTGTCGATGGCGAGAATCTTCAAGCCAGCACCTGCTCAATGTTTCGATCCTTCCATGTGCCGCAGGCCTTGAAGTGGACCGTGCGAGCAGTGTCGGATGTGTGCTCAATGTAGATAGTTAGGTGATCGTCTGGAAGACTGGACTCGACAGCCTCTCCCCACTCAATGACCAGAACACCCGGAATGTCGAGAATATCCAGATCGGCGAGTTCCGCCGTGCTGCCGAGACGGTACATGTCGGCGTGTGTCAGTTCGAGGAACCCGTGGTAGTGCTTCACGATGGTGAACGTCGGGCTTGTGATTGGCTCAGAGATCCCCAACCCCTCGGCGATGCCACCGACGAATAGTGTCTTGCCTGCGCCAAGGCGGCCGTTGAGCAAAACCACGTCACCATCGGTCAGTAGCGGCGCGAGCCGACGGCCAATCGCTAATGTCTCGTCTGGCGAAACGCTGTCTATAGAAAATGAGTTACTTTCGTTCAAAAGAGATCTAGCTGCTCGGGACTGACTGATGTCGACTCTTCGACTTCGGAGGCACCGGTCGTGTTGTCAGCAGTATCGTCGAGAATGTCGCGAACGAGGGTAAAATCTTCCTGCATCGCGGCAAGCACCCTGGCAGACCCGCGCAACGCTGCGGCGGGGTGGAACGTCGGCACGAGTTTTCTCCCCCACCACGGGTACGCGTTGCCCCGCAGTCGGGTTATGCCGACGGTGGTGTTGAGCAGCAACTTCGACGAGAAGTTGCCCAGCGTAACGACGACCTTAGGGTCTATCAGAGAGAGCTGCTGACGCAAATACGGCTTACAGGCATCGATTTCTAACGGGCGTGGGTCGCGGTTCCCCGGCGGGCGGCACTTCACGACATTGGCGATGTATACGTCCTCTCTTGCGAGTCCGATCTCACCGAGCAGCGTGTCAAGCAGGGCGCCCGAGCGGCCCACAAACGGTAGTCCCTGCTCGTCCTCGTTCTTGCCAGGCGCCTCTCCCACGATGACGACCGCCGCGTCCGGGTCGCCGGCGCCAAAAACGACATTTGTGCGGGTCGGGGCAAGATCGCAATTGGTGCAGACCGAGGCTTGTTCGGACAGAATTTGCAACTCGGCCGAGCGAATGGCAGCGGGCTGTTTTGTAACAGGGGACATCACCGAACGGTACCAAGCTGGAGACAACATTATTGCGCTTTCTACCCCAGATCTCTGCGTGGACGGGATAAGGAGAGCGAGGAGTCCCTTGCCGGCGCGATGTCCGTTCGTTAGAAGCCGAAACTGCAGATGTCCGTGCGACCGCTGGGTTGGACAATCGATGCGGGGCGGTGGGCTGGCGATTGCAGTCCCTCACCCAAGAACCTAGTTCCCGCATCTTGCCCTGCATCTTGTTGCGATCCCCGGCTGTCAGTCACACTTTCGGGCCATCGGATCGACGGGGGTACCGTCTGGGGAGTCTGGCACTGAATCCACATACGACCTCATAGCTGATCGTGTCGAGGAGATCCGCCCACTCTTCCGCAGAGATTCGGTCATTGCCCTGGGGTCCCAGAAATACGACCTCATCACCAACGCTGACGTCGTCAGAACCACAATCGATGACGACCTGGTCCATTGTTACGTTGCCTGCAAACGGGTATCTCCGTCCGTTGATGAGGACCTCGCCCCCGGCATCAGACAGCCGTCGGGGGATTCCATCGGCGTATCCGATGGGGACGGTCGCGACGGTCGACGCGACCGGTAATGGGCGCCGTCGTCCGTAACTCAAGCGCTCCCCGGCCGGGAGCGCTTGAGTCATGGAGACATGAGACACGACACGCATCGCCGGCTGGAGATCGACAATGGCCTCCTCGTCGGGGTGCGGATACATGCCATAACAACCGAGTCCCACCCGAACGAGATCAAAGCGCGCCTCTGGGAAGTTCAGAGCGCCAGCCGTGTTGCAGGCGTGAACGAGCGGCGGGTAGATGCCTGCAGTGTGCAGTCGGTCAACGAATCCATCGAACTGCTCGATCTGAATAAGGGTAAATGCGGCGTCTTCTTCGGCAACCGCAAAGTGTGTGAAGACACCACCAAGAATCAACCGATCATCCTGCTCGATGCGAGTCACAAGCTCGAACGCGACCTCCGCCGCTGCACCGACCCGATGCATGCCGGTGTCTACCTTGACATGAACGGCGACAGGGTCAGACGACGCGTCGGTGACCGTGGCTGCGATCGACTCGACAAAATCAAGTCGATACACGGTAGGTGTGAGGCGCCATTTGACGACGACCTCCGCCAGATCATCTGGCGGTTCTGATAGCACGAGGATCGGAGCATCGATACCCGCCTCGCGCAACCGGATTCCCTCGTTCACAAGGGCGACTGCGAGGTGGGCGGCGCCACCGCGAAGCGCTGCCTCGGCTGCTGGAATATCGCCGTGCCCATAGCCGTCCGCCTTCACCACCGCGCAGACTGCTGCCGGCGCAACGACCGCGGCGATGGACCGCACGTTGTGCTCGATGGCATCGAGGTCGATTTCTATCCAGCTTGGCCGCACGCCGGTCCCTTCTGTCGTTGTTGAGGACGCTACTCGGGTTCTATATGGGTGGCACCTGCGAGAACCTCGCCAACGGCGTCGATGAGGTTCGCCGCCGTGACCAGACGGTTCGCTCGTTGGCGAGCACCGGCAACTCCATGCCAGTAAGCAGCGGACCGCGCTGCAACATCGGGCTCCATCCCGGCTGCAAGGAACGCCCCGATCATGCCGCTGAGCACGTCACCTGTCCCGATCGTTGCTAGCTCTGGGCCACCGGTGTTCACAACCCAGGTTTGCTGGCCATGGATGAACGTCGGGTTGCCTTTCTCGACAATCACCGCGCCATATCGAAGAGCGGTATCAGCCACCGGTTCGGTCTCATGACTGCGCAATGACCGGAGCTCTCCAGCATGCGGAGTGAGAACAGTCGGTGCTGAACGGGCAGCGATCGCATCGGCGTCGGCAATCGCACGCAAGGCGTCGGCGTCGATGACGGTGGGGCCGGGCCAGCGGGTCGCGATCTCGGCGAGCACTGCGTCAGACGACCTACCCGCGCCGGGTCCGAGCACCAAGACATCGAAGCGGTCGGCGAGCGTTAACACTGGTCCAATGTCTGCTTGAGTAAAGCAGTCGCCGCCCCCGACGCTGTGAGACAGCAGGTGGGCCGGCAGCGGGCCATCGACACCGCCGGGCCGGACAACCGTGACTGCACCGGCACCGGCCGCAAGTGCTGCTTCGGCAGCCAACACCGGAGCTCCACCCATCCCTACGGAACCGCCGACCAGCGCAACCGAACCGGCCGACCACTTGTGGCTGTGTCGGGGCCGCTGTGGCAATGGAGCGTCGCGGCTCTCGCACAACAACCAGATCGGTATTTCGCCAGAGAGACCGATGTCGACAACGACAACGTCGCCAGCGCGCTCAGCGCCGGCACCGACAAGAAGGCCGGGTTTGAGGGCGTGGAATGTCACCGTAGTGTCCGCTGTGAAAGCACGCCCACGGACTTCGCCGGTACCGGCGTCGACACCTGAAGGTATGTCAATCGACAACACGCGCGCCGAAGTCCCCGCCCAGTCGGAGAGAACATCAGGAAGCTCGCCGCTGAATCCAACACCAAAGAGGGCGTCGATCACAAAGTCTGGTGTCCAGAGATCCGTAAGTTCGTGCAACCGCACGCCCGCCGCAAGCGCCCGCTCTCGAACGTCTGACGCAAGCGAACCTTCGTTCGGGACCGCAAACTCGTGAACCTTCACACGGACGCCGCGCTTGGCGAGATGGAACGCCGCAACCCAGCCGTCACCACCGTTGTTTCCCTTGCCGGTCAGCACCGCGACCGAATCGCCGTAACCGAGCGCTGTAATACACGACACTGCGTAACCGGCACGCTCCATCAGCGTCGCCAAAGGGACAGACGTACTCTCGTCAAGGCGCAAAGACTCTTGTGGGGTGATCACGGGCTGCACCAGAGCAGTGTACGAAGAAACCCGGCCGATGGGTGAAATCTCAAGTCTCCCGGCCGACACATGTCCCATGACATCTCTGAAACGCTCAGTTCAGACCTGGGCCGCGGGAGGGGCTGCAATTGGCGCGCTGTTTCTCGCCGCGGGTTGGATCGTCGGGTTCGCCCACTCCCCAGATGTGCTGTTTGCAGTAATGATTGCGGATAAACCCGCGTTGTGGGTCGTGACATTCACACCGATCGTGCTGTCTGTCATCGGAGGGCTTCTCGGTCTTGCGTTGGCGCAGTTTGGACAAACGCAGGGTGATGCCACCGAGCTAGCTGAGCGCGTTGCGGAGGGCACCACCGCAGCAATCCATGAACACAATGTGGAGACGGTTCGCACGGGCAGCGTCCAATCCGAATACTTTGCATCACTTTCACACGACATGCGCACACCCTTATCAGCGATCATTGGCTTTTTGCGATCGGCGAGGACAGCGAAAACATCTCACACAGCGACCTCGTCACCTACATGGCCGAAATCGGGTCAAGTGCGAACAGCCTGCTCAGCATCATTACCGATCTTCTCGATGCGGCGAAGTTAGACAACGGGTCGGTGGAGATCCACATCTCTGACGTCGATGGCGGCGCGGTTGCCGCGGAGGTACCCCGTCATTTCGATCATCGTCTTGGCACTACTGGCAATGTTCCGCAGCCAACTCGTGGGAACGTAGCGGCGGTCACGCCACGCGTGCACGTTACGCTGGATCTTCACCGACGGACATCGCAAACACCATGGCATCGGTGTCGGTGTGCGTGATGGTGAGCAACACATGGGAAATTCCGAGTTGTTTCGCTCGGGCCTCGGCAACACCGAAGAGGCGCACCCGCGGTGCTCCACCACCGGTGATTTCTATATCGTGCCATGGGATCTTGCGCCAACCCCAAAAGAGACTTTTCATCACAGCTTCTTTGCCGGCGAAACGCGCCGCAAGACGCCCTGATGGGTCCTTGTAGCGGTGGGCATACTGCCATTCGTGATCGCTGAAACAACGATCTTTGAAATGCTCCCCATAACGTTCATACAGACGCCGGACGCGTGCAATCTCAGCAAGATCGATTCCAAGGCCAATGATGCGCAATCGATTCTCCGTCCGTGCGAGCGGAGCCTACCGTCCCCCGACAACTTCGCACACACCGGTGAACCCGGCGAACTACTCGACGGTGACGCTCTTTGCGAGGTTGCGAGGCTGGTCTATGTCGTGACCACGCAGACGTGCCACATGGTACGCAAGAAGCTGCAGTGGTATCGCGGCAACGATCGGACCGATCAGATCAGGCGCCGTGGGTATCCGCAGAACCAGGTCGGCCTCCCGCTCAATGTTGGTGTCGTCGTCGTATGCAACCGCGATGACGTGTGCGCCACGAGCCTTTACCTCGGCAACAGCAGACATTGTCTTGTCGTACACGTCTCGCTGAGTCGCGACCGCAACGACAGGGACACCCGGGGTGATAAGAGCCAGTGTGCCGTGTTTCAGCTCGCCGGCGGGTAGTGCTTCGGAATGCAGGTATGAGACCTCCTTTAGCTTCAACGACGCCTCCATGGCGACCGCAAAATCGAGACCCCGCCCGATGAAGTAGCAGTCAGAGGCGTCAACGATCTGCTCGGCGGCGGCGATTGCAACATCTTCGCGTGCAAGGGCCTCTTCAATGTACGCGGGTAGATGTTGGAGGCCGCGACCGATCTCGGCAGCTAAGGTTTGATCAACGTTGCCGCGAGCTTGACCAAGGTGCAGCGCCAGGAGATACTCGGCAACCAGCATCGCAACATATGCCTTGGTGGACGCGACTGAGATCTCTGGTCCGGCACGCGTGTACAGAATGTCGTCCGCACCGCGAGCCAGCGTCGACCCGACCACGTTGGTAAGCGCCAACATCCGGGATCCTTGACGCTGGGCGAGTCCCGCAGCGGCGAGGGTATCGGCGGTCTCGCCCGATTGCGACACTGCAACGGTTAGCGACTCACTGCCGACGAGGGGGTCGCTGTAACGCATCTCGTGAGCGTATTCAACGTACGTTGGGATACGAAGCAGCTTGCGGAACAGCACCCCACCGACCAGTGCAGCGTGATACGCAGTGCCACATGCGGTGAACCAGACGGACTTGATCGACTGGGCGTAATCGGTGTCGAATGCAATATCCTCAAGCCATACGGAGCCGTCCTCATCGAGGCGCCCGGCCAGAGTTTCCGATACCACGGTGGCCTGCTCGTGGATCTCCTTGAGCATGAAATGTTCGTAACCGCCCTTCTCCGCCATGCCCGCGTCCCAGTCGACGACAAACACTTCACGGTCTACCGGGTCGCCTGAGATCGTGGTTATGTGAGCACCGTCGTCGTCGACAACCACCATCTCACCGTCTTCGATGATCAAGAACTTCCTCGTCCGATGCAGCACGGCTGGGATGTCGGACGCGATGAACGTCTCGCCGTCGCCGAGACCGATCACCATCGGCGACACCCTGCGCACCGCGACGATCCTGCGCGGCTCGTACTCTGTCATCACGACCAGTGCGTACGCCCCCTCGGCCATGTCGACAACCGCTCGGACCGCGACAACAAGATCGCCGTCATACGCGTTCGCTACTAGGTGGGCGAGGATCTCGGTGTCGGTCTCTGAAGTGAACACATGACCTGTTTTGCGCAGCTCATCCCGCAGGGTCTGGTGATTTTCAATGATGCCGTTGTGAACCACGACAAACTTGCCGCTCGCATCGGTGTGCGGGTGAGCGTTTGCGTCGCTCGGCACGCCATGGGTGGCCCAGCGCGTGTGGCCAATACCCACCGAACCAACCGGGTTGGCGTCGTCGATAACCGCCTGAAGCTTGTCGATCTTTCCCTGCGCCTTGAGCACCGATATCGACCCGTTAGTTACGGCGATCCCCGCCGAGTCATAACCCCGATACTCGAGCCGGCGCAGCCCGTCGAGAAGAATTTCTGCGGCCTCTTGAGGGCCGACATATCCCATGATCCCGCACATTGCGCGACCTCCTGTGTTCCAGGACTGAGTCGCCGCGCAGGGTTCCCCTGCTTCACATCGTTGCGGTCTTTGTTCCCAAAATCACTTCCAGGATATTCACCGCACCGTTTCGACCGTGAAAAGCCGAGAGAGCATCCGCCGAATCGTTCGATAACTCTCTTCCTCGTCACCTCGCCTAGGCGAGGCCTGGCGCTTCGTTACAGCACCGACCAGTCGTTTGAATTGTCACAGCAGTATAGGACGGCAACCGATATGTGACTACCCATGTTCGGCAGCCACGACGGCAGCTACCGTCTCCGCAATCTCGTTTGCCTTACCGATTTCACCAGCCTCAACCATCACTCGAATGAGCGGTTCAGTGCCAGAGGCGCGGACAAGGATCCGACCGTCCTGTCCGAGCGCAACCTCCGCCTCGGCTACTGCCTTCGTTATGGCGTCGTTGGTGTCCCAACCGGTCTTCGACGTTACGGTGACGTTGGTGAGCACCTGAGGGTAGGAACGCATCACCTTGCGCAACTCAGAGAGCCTCAGACCAGTCGCTGCAAGAACCTCTGCAAGTCGCAGCGCGGTGCGAAGGCCATCTCCCGTCGAGCGGTCCTCCAAAATGACGTGACCTGACTGCTCACCACCCAGGACAGCTCTCGACTTACGCATGGCGTCAAGCACCGCGCGATCCCCGACATCGGTCTCAATCACTTCGACCCCCAGACCGCCCATGGCGCGCTTAAACCCGAGGTTCGCCATGACAGTGGTCACGACGACGTTCCCCTTCAGCTTCCGCCTGTCGATGGCGTGTTTCACCAGAATGGCGAGCACCACATCGCCGTCAACTACTTCGCCGTCCTCATCAACAGCGATCAACCGGTCAGCATCACCATCGAAGCAGAACCCGACATGGCCGTTCGCCTGCTCAGCGAGCGCCTCCGGATACATGGCCCCGCAACCGTCGTTGATGTTCATCCCGGTTGGCTCGTCGTTAAATACCTCGACGTGGGCGCCGAGGATCTCGAAAAGCATCGGGGCAGCTTGGAAGGCTGCCCCGTGAGCCGTATCCAACGCAAACTCAAGGCCCCGCAGCGAGTACGCGACACCGTCCTTGATGTAGTCAACGTAACGTTGCACTGAATTGGCCATCGTTGTTTGGAACCCGACACCGGCACCGGCCACGGTCGCAACGGCAGCTCGGGAGTGGTAACGCCGCTCAATGGCGCGCTCCTCAGAGTCGCTGAGCTTGGCACCGTCGCGGCCAAAGAACTTGATGCCGTTGTCGGGCGCGGGGTTGTGCGACGCGGAAACCATGACGCCGTATCTAGCACCGACGGAGCGGACCAACCGTGACACACCGCCGACGGGGATGATGCCGAGGTCAACCGTGTCAACACCGACGCTGTTGAACCCGGCATGCAGCGCGGCAGCGATCATCGTGCCCGATCGGCGGGTATCGCGACCGATCAGAACCGGTTCAGTGGCGGTCTTGTCGGTTGCCGCACGGGCGAGCTGTATCGCAAGCTCCACGGTGATGTCGGTGTTTGCGCGACCGCGAACTCCATCAGTCCCGAACAACTTCTCGGAGCGATCACCCATGCGTGCGGGCACGACCGCGGATTAACGCTTGGTGAACTGAGGTGCGCGGCGCGCCTTGCGCAGCCCGTACTTCTTGCGCTCAACACGACGCGAGTCGCGCGTGAGAAGGCCTTCCTTCTTCAACGCAGGACGAAGTTCTGGATCGAACTCAATAAGCGCACGCGCAATGCCGAGACGCATAGCGTCAGATTGGCCCGTGAGACCGCCGCCGTGCAAAGTGGTATCGATATCGAACTTGCCCTCAGCCTCAACAACCTTGAACGGTGCCATGACGCGGAGCTGGACCGCCGGATCGGGGAAGTAGTCCTCAAGGGTGCGGCCGTTGAGTTTCATCTCTCCGGTGCCCACGGTGAGGCGCACCCTCGCAACGGAACTCTTGCGGCGACCAGTGGCCTGAATCATTGCGTTTGCCATTAGCGATTAACCTTTCCAAGCTCAAGCGGTTGCGGATCCTGGGCTGCATGTGGGTGCTCGGGGCCGGCATACACCTTCATTTTCTTAATCATTTGACGGCCGAGGCGGTTTTTCGGAAGCATGCCTCTCACCGCGGACTCGATAATGCGCTGTGGGTAGGTTGCCCGTAGCGTCCCAAGGTTCACTTCGCGAAGCCCACCCGGAAAACCGGAGTGGCGGAAGTACATCTTGTCCTCTTCCTTGTTGCCGGTGACGAATACTTTGCTGGCGTTGATCACGATGACGTGGTCGCCCACATCCATGTGCGGAGCAAACATCGGCTTGTTCTTCCCGCGAAGGATCGTCGCGATCTCGGAGGCCAGACGACCAAGAGTTGCGCCGTCAGCATCAACCACGAACCAAGAGCGATGGATGTCGCCGGGTTTAGGCGAATACGTTTTCTGAAGTTTTGGTTTCATGGCTCAACCCTCGAACAAAAACAGGACACAAGGATACCCCCGGGACACCGAGGACGGACACGAATTGTAAGCGAGACCGCCCGTTCGTGCCAATCCATACCGGGATGGTCCGCCATGCGTTAGCCTCCACGCCATGGTCGAACGCCTCATCGTGGAAGAGATTGTCGAGGCCCGCAAGAGGGGCTCCTCGGTCGTTCTCGAAACGCCTGTGCTGCCGTCGACTTCGTTCTCCAAGCTCAGCGGACGAGACGTGATTCTTAAGGCGGAAAACCTCCAGCGCACAGGGTCGTTCAAGATTCGAGGCGCAATGAACGCCCTGTCTCTCCTCGACGACGATCAGGCAAAACGTGGGGTCGTTGCCGCGTCGGCTGGTAACCACGCCCAAGGGATAGCGCTCGCCGCCAAGACACTCGGCATCCCCGCCACGGTCTTTATGCCCGAGGGAGCTGCCATCCCCAAGATCAACGCGACCGAGAGCTACGGTGCGACGGTCAAGATTGCAGGTGCGAACCTCGGCGAGGCTGTCGAACACGCACGAGCGTTCGAAAGCGAGACCGGCGCACGGTTCATTCACCCTTACGATGATCGGGCCATCATTGCAGGCCAGGGAACACTTGGGCTTGAGACCCTCGAACAGGTACCCGACATGGCGACGCTTGTTCTACCAGTCGGCGGCGGCGGCCTGATCGGTGGCACATCAACCGCGATAAAAGCACTGCGCCCCGACATCACCATCGTCGGGGTTCAATCGGCGGCGATACCGACGTATGTCGAGAGTCGTCGTCGCGGCGAACCAACCGCCGTTGAACCCCGGCCCACAATTGCTGACGGTATCGCGTGTCATCTGCCTTCGCAGCTTGCCTTTGATTGCATCGAGCGCTGGGTAGACGACATCGTGACCGTCGACGACACAGCGATTACCAAGTCGGTGACGCTGCTTCTCGAACGCGCAAAGTATCTCGTCGAACCGAGCGGGGCGGTAACGCTCGCCGCGTTGCTTGCCGGCAAGGTCGCCAGCGGCAACGGACCTGTGGTGTTGGTGCTGTCCGGAGGCAACATTGACCTTCTTCTCCTCGACCAGCTCGTACGCCACGGGCAGGAGGCACGCGGGCGGTTTGCGTCTTTGAAGGTGTGGGTTGCTGACAGCCCGGGCCAACTTGCCGGGGTGCTTGAGACACTCGCCGCCGGGGGCGCCAACCTGTTGTCAGTTGAGCACCACCGCGAGGGTTCCGGTCTGCCGTTTGGCATGGTGCAGATACAGCTCACGTTTGCCACCAGGTCCTGGTCCCACATTGACGAGATCGTCGCTGCCTTTGAAGACAACGGCGCCACAATCAAATCCCGACCAACCCGATAGTCCCGCAAACCCGAACACTCGCGTCTAGGGGTATTTCACCTCGACGAGTGTGAGACCGCGGGCCGGGGCGGCACCGTTGCCTCCGCGACGGTCTCTTGACTCGATGACCGCAGGCACATCACCCTCGGGGAGCTTTCCCCTGCCGACATCGACACACAGCGCAACAATCGAACGCACCATCTGATGGCAAAACGACGACGCCTCGATCCTGAAGACTGTGAGCTCGCCCTCCCTGGCCCACGCTGTCGATATCACCGACCGTTCGGTTGAACGCCCAACGGCGGCACGACAAAAGGACGCAAAATCCATCGTCCCGATGAAGAGTTGAGCAACACGGTGCATCACAGCCACATCGAGATCATGGTGCACGTGCCATACACGACCGGCGAGGAAGGGATCGGGGTGTAAACGGTCCAAGATCTGATATCGATACACCCTGCTAACGGCGTCAAACCTGGCATGAAAATCGTCGTCAACCGGCTCAAATGACGACACCGCAATTGACGGGGCAAGCCTCTTGTTCAACGAGCGCTTTATCTTGTCTGGGATGATCTCATGATCTGTGGAGAAGCTGACGACCTGGCCAGTTGCGTGAACTCCGGCGTCGGTCCGACCCGCGACAATCGTTTTCACATCGGGGATGTGCAGCGAAAGCTGTGCCTCCAACGCCCCCTGCACCGTGCGCACGTTTGGTTGAATTGCGTACCCTCGGAAGTCGCCCCCGTCGTAGGCGAGGTCGATCCGATAGGTCGTCATCTAGATGATGCCCCAACCGAGAATCTGGGCAAGCAAGTACCAGCCGACGAGTCCCAGAACGGCGGCGAAAACGGCCTTGCTCGTTTCCAGGTTCGCCTCATACACCAGGCCGCGTGCAACGATCGCGAGCAGCCACGCTGAGCCAGTGAGTAACACGACAAACGGCGAGGAGGACAGTTCTCGCGAAATCAGCACCAACAACATCGTCGGATATGCGAAACCGACGACTCTCAGAATCACAACATAGGCGCCGCTACCCTGGAACAGGTACTTCGAGGCACCAAAGGTGATTCCCGAGAACGCCAGCCAGAACACCAGCGCGTTGAGCATTGCCTGAAAGAAGACGTTGATCCCAGCCGAGCTTGAGATGATCGTCAGCGGCCCGATGCCAAAACCCATAAGCATGAGAAACCGTGTGACGAGAACGAGAAGCACTGCGTCGCCCGTTGCTCGGTCGTTGAGATACATCCACACAAACGCGGAACGATCCATCCGAAGCGTCTGGGCCAATCGATGCAGAACTTCGTTCACGAATCAACCTTCCATCGCGGGGAGCGTCACTGAGCATCCCCGAACTCTCCGGCGATGGTAGATGGGAGCTTACCGATTGAACGGACTGGTGACATCCATGACCATTGTGAGAAGCTTCGTTGCGGGACGCTTCACGGACTCGTCGTACTGGGCCGCGAGTACGTCGTCGAAACCGATCCACTCGGCGGCGCGGACCTCGCTCGACGGTGTCAGCCGATCTGAGGCCGCCTGGAAGGCAAACCGAACATCAAAGTGCACATGACCAGGTTGGTCTCCATGCGCCGGAATGTCGTGGGCATCGATATCGAACAGAATTCCGGCACGCTTGGAGAGTTCCACACCGGTCTCCTCGGTCACTTCTCGACGGGCGGCAGCTTCAAGAGTTGCGTCCTCAGACTCGACATGCCCGCCGGGTTGCACCCAGATGCCAAGCTTGCCGTGGTAAATCAACAGCGTGCGACGCTGTGTCGTATCGACGACAAAACCCGACGCAGTGATATGACCCGGCACGAGTTGCTCACCGGAAAACGGTGCATCGGTATCGGCCAACAAAGCAAGGGTGTCCTTGAGAGCTTGCTGTTCATCGAGCGACGCCGAATACGACTGCAACGAATTGATAACTTGCGGGATGTTCATGGTGACTTCCGAAATAGGAGTGCCGTACGGGCGCTGGCGGTGCGGCCAGCCGACCCATGCACGGTTGTAGCACGCTGGCCGTGTCAGCGGGTGGGGGTAGGACTATCGGGTGTTGGTTAGACCAGCTCGATGCGAGCGAGTTCGGTACCGTCGCCGCGGCGAGGCCCTAGCTTCGTGATTCGGGTGTAGCCGCCGTTGCGGTCGGCGTACCGTGGACCAATTTCGTCGAACAGTTTCGTCACAGCGTCGTTGTTCGGCAACTTTGCTAGAACAAGCCTGCGGGAATGAAGATCGCCTGCGCGAGCCTTCGTGATGAGCTTCTCAATAAACGGTCGCAACACCTTGGCCTTGGTCACGGTTGTCGTGATCCCCTCTGCCTCGATCAACGAAGCCGCGAGGTTCGAGAGAATCTTGCGCTGGTGGCTTGGACTACCGCCGAGACGTTTGCCCTTGCGGGGTGCAGGCATTAGATGGTCCCTGTATCAATATCAGCAGACGCTGGAAGAGACAGGCCAAGCTCGTCGAGCTTTGCAGTGACTTCCTCAAGGCTCTTCTGCCCAAAGTTGGTGATGTTGAGCAATTCGTCTTCGGTCTTCGTCACAAGCTCGCCAACGGTCTGCACCTGCGCACGACGCAGGCAGTTACGGGGACGTTCCGAAAGGTCAAGCGCCTCGATAGGCAGATCCAAGTCTGGCGACGTCGAGTCAGCAACGACGACATCTCCGAGCGTGAGACCCGCGGTCTCCTCCATGTCGGCAAACAAACCGAGTAGGTCGCGCAGGGTTTTACCGGCGGACGACATGGCCTCGGACGGCGACATGGAACCATCGGTCTCAACATCAACAGTGAGCTTGTCAAAGTTGGTGATCTGGCCGACCTGGGTCGTGTCGACCCTGTAGGCAACTTTGGTCACCGGTGAAAAAATCGAGTCGATCGGAATCACTCCGATTACCTCGGACTTCTTGTTGCGATCAGCGCTGCGATACCCAACACCACGCTCGGCGCCGAACTCGGCCTCAATCTTGCCGGTCTTAGACATCGTCACAAGATGCAGATCAGGGTTGAGGATCTCAACACCAGCGGGGACCTTCAAGTCTCCAGCAGTTACCTCGCCCGCACCCTTCACCGACAAGTAAAGGGTGACAGGTTCGTCAACCTCAATTTTTAAAACGACCTTCTTGAGGTTGAGGATAAAGTCGACAACGTCCTCAACAACACCTTCAACAGTTGTGAACTCGTGCTGAACACCCTCGATACGAACGGAACTGATAGCAGCACCTGGAATACGAGACAGCAGCGTCCTACGCAGGGTGTTGCCGAGTGTGTAACCAAAGCCAGGCTCAAGCGGTTGGACCACGAACCGTGATCGATCCTCAGAGACCTCGACTTCTTCTATTTGTGGACGCTGCACAATGAGCACGTTGCGCTCCTCAGGTAAGGGGGGGGTGGACTTACTTTGAGTACAGCTCGACGATGAGCTGCTCTTTAATATCGGTGTCAATCTGTTCCCGTGTTGGCATCGAGTCGACTGTGATCTTGCGATCTGTCTTGTCGACTGTCATCCACTCGGGAGCTGATCGATCAATGGTGTCTATAGAGTGCTGAATCGGCAAGGTGTTACGAGAACGCTCCTTCACCGTCACAACATCTCCGGCAGAAACTTGGAAGGAAGGGATGTCAACCTTCTTGCCGTTGACCAGAAAGTGGGCGTGGTTCACCAACTGACGAGCCTGCGGGCGGGTCGCCGCCAAACCGGCGCGGTAGACAACGTTGTCGAGACGTGTCTCAAGAATCACCATCAGGTTCTCACCCGTAATGCCGGCCTGGCGAGACGATTCGCGGTAGTACCGGCGGAACTGCTTTTCGAGAACGCCGTAGATGAACTTCAGCTTCTGCTTCTCGCGGAGCTGAACTTGGTACAGCGATTCACGGATCCGACCGCGGCCGTGCTCACCCGGCGGGTACGGCCGACGGTCAAAGTACTTTGCCTTGTTTTCGTCGAGCAACTGTCGGGCACGACGCGAAACCTTGGTGCGTGGTCCGGTGTAACGAGCCATGCCTAACGGCCCTTCCGCTTCTTAGGGCGGCAACCGTTGTGCGGCGTAGGTGTCACATCACGGATGCCCGTGATGTCAACGCCACTGTTCTGGAGGGTGCGGATGGCAGTATCCCGACCCGAACCCGAACCGCGGACGATGATATCCAACTTGCGCATCCCCATCTCGGTAGCGCGACGCCCGGCCTGTTCCGCGGCGACCTGGGCGGCGTATGGCGTCGACTTGCGCGAACCCTTGAATCCGACCGAGCCACCCGAAGTCCATCCGACCGCTTGGCCAGACAGGTCTGTGAGGGTGATGATCGTGTTGTTGAACGTCGCCTTGATATGGGCTTGGCCGTGTGGGATGTTCCGCTTGGTACGACGTTTACGTGGTGCTTGAGCCATGGCTACTTTTGGACCTTCTTCTTCCCGGCGATTGCGACTGCCTTGCCCTTACGGGTGCGGGCGTTGGTGTGGGTGCGCTGACCGCGCACCGGCAGACCACGACGATGGCGGAGTCCCTGGTAGCAACCGATTTCGATTTTGCGCTTGATGTTCTGTGCTACCTCGCGACGAAGGTCACCTTCCACGGTGTACTGCTCACCGATGAACCGACGGAGCTCGACAGCCTCGGTGTCGGTGAGGTCGCGGACTTTGGTGTCGGGATCGAGTTCGAGTGCCTCAAGAATCTGGAGCGACCGTGAGCGTCCAATCCCAAAGACGTAGGTCAACCCGATTTCGATTCGTTTATCTCTCGGGAGATCAGTCCCTGCAATTCGTGCCATCTGTTCAACTACCCCTGGCGCTGCTTGTGTCGCGGATTCGGGCAGATGACACGCACGCGACCGTGGCGCCGGATAACCCGGCACTTGTCACACATCTTTTTTGCTGATGCTGAAACCTTCATCGGTACCTGTACGTGATTCTGCCTCGGTCGAGGTCGTACGGTGACATTGCCAAACGTACCCTGTCGCCCGGAAGGATACGGATGTAGTGCATCCGCATCTTGCCCGAGATGTGGCACAGCACCTCATGCTCATTGTCAAGCTTCACCCGAAACATTGCGTTCGGGAGAGGCGTCACAACAGTACCCTCGACCTCAATTACATCGTCTTTTTTCGCCACAAGAAATTCCCGACCCGGACATGGGCCGGAGCGATACTATAGGGACGGCCCGAAAGGACCACAAATTAGCAAGCGTAACAAAGCCGCCCACACAATGAAGCCGAACGGACTCGGCCCACCGAGACGTCAGCACTGTGCCTACAAGATTACACGAGACTGTATCACGGGTCCAATTATCCACACCGCTGGCGACTCGACATACGCCTCCCCGCGAGCAACCTCTCCAAGCGTCGCGATGACCACTAACTCAGTGTCCTTTGTGGCGTTCTCAACAAATGCCACGGGTTCCGACTCGGACCGACCACGATTGATGAGTGAACGCGCGATTCTTCGTCGGTTGGCAACGCCCATCAAGACGACGAGCGTATCAGCCTGGGCGCAGCGATCCCAGGAGTCCTCGGCGTCGGTGATCGTGTGACCGGTGACCACCGTAAAAGACCGCGCAACACCGCGTAGGGTCAGTGGGATACCCGCAATCGGACCGGCGGCGAGCGCCGACGACACCCCGGGAACGGTGACAACATCGATCCCGGCGGCTACAAATGCCTGCCACTCCTCGATCCCCCTGCCGAACACAAACGGGTCTCCACCCTTGAGTCGGACAACGTGGGATCCACGCTGCGCCCTGTCGATCGCGGTCGAAACGATGAGCGCTTGGATCTCATCTTCGTGACCGGGCCGCTTGCCGACATCGATGATCTCAGCCGATGGCCGAGCCCAACCAAGCGCGCGTTTATCGACCAGACGGTCGTGCAGGATCACATCTGCGGTCTCGATCGCCCGTCTTCCTCTCACTGTGATGAGATCCGGGTCGCCGGGGCCAGCCCCGACGAGCGTCACGACACCGCTCATTCTGCAGTCACCCTAATGTGGAGGCCGCATTCGACCTTCCGACCGTTCCAGCGTCCGTCGCGGGAATCACCCGCTCCAAATGTCGGTACGGTGCATGGTGCACAGCCGACACTTGAGTACCCCTCCGCATAGAGAGGGTGCTCGGGGATGTCGTGCTCACGTGTGTAGGTCGCGATGTCGTCGAACGTCCACTCCACGAGAGGGTTTACCTTGTACAGCGTGTGGGTGTCGCTCTGCTCATACCGTTCTACCTTCGGCGTATCGTGCCGAGAGGCCGACTGACCGCGTCGCAGCGCTGTGAACCACACCGAGTAATCGGCGAGCGCCTCACGTAACACCTCCACCTTGCGTTCGTTGCAGCAAGCATCAGGGTTTGTCTCATACACCATCCCGCGAACGGTCTCCAGCTCCTGGCGAGACACCCGCGGCCGTAAGGTGATGAGGTTGAGGCTCCACCTTGCCGCCAGCTCATCACGGAACTCAAGCGTCTCCTGGAAGTGGTACCCCGTGTCAAGGAATAACACCGCGATATCCACCTTGATCTGGAGGATCTGGTGGAGCAGAACGAGTCCACCCCGCTGGGTGGATATTGAAATGGCCAGCGTCCCTTCTCGGCCCAGACCCCACGAAATGACGTCCTCCGTCAACCACCGAGCGTCGTCTCTTACAAGCGTCGTCATCCTGACACTCCCTCTGTCGTTACGAGCCCGATGGCGTGACTGATTGTTGTCGCCGCCCCGTCGTGGTCGCCCGCCTGAAACCTGGCGTGTGCTTCGGAGTCGACGATGCGGTACCAGGCATCTCGCCTTTCCTCGTACGTTCCGAAGGACGCCTTCACCATTGGTCTGAATTGCCGCAAGAACGTCAACCAGGAACCCTGCCCGTGGCCGACCATGGCCGCGATCCGATCCCGCAGCCGTGTCGCCACGGCCGGAGCCGCGCCACCAGTTGAGATAGCGACCACAAGATCACCGTCTCGATGCACCGCAGGCAGCATGAAGGAACAGTGGGCGGGATCGTCGGCGCCGTTGGCAAGGATGGAACGCTCGTTTGCCGCCTCCCATACGGCCCGGGCGACGTCGGGATCGTTCACAGCCGAGATCACCAGCACCGCACCGTCGAGGTCTTGCGGCTCGAAAGGTTTCTGCCGCCAGGACAAAACTCCCTCGCTGTCGAGAGCGCGTACAGCAGCGGTGGCCTCGGGAGAAACCACCTCGATAACAGCCCCGCCCGCCACAAGAGCTCGAAGCTTCTGCGCGCCGACCGAGCCGCCGCCAACGACGACCACGCGGCGTTCAGTCAGGTCGATCAACACGGGATACAACTCGGGCGGTCCGGTGTGACCTACGCGCATTCTGACTCTCCCAACGTCACCGCAAAGGGAACGGACTCGTCGAAATCCGTGTAGAACTCCGGAGCCTCGGCTGGCGAGGCGACCACCGTGAGATCCTCAACCGAGGCGCGCAGAACAGCGATACCACCGGCCCGGTCGATCCACGCCGCGAACGTCTCGCCTGCATCACGCGCGTTTGAAAATGCCCCGACAAGGCGTACGACGACCGCCGGTACGTTCTTCGCCGGAAGCCGACAGACCCGCTGAGCAAACTCGATCCGCTCGTCGCCCACGTAGCCGCCGACCAGCATCTGATACCCGGGCACGGACTCACCATGGCTGCGACGTTCAACACCGTGGAAGCCGATATCGGCGACGTGATGGTGACCGCACGAGTTCGTGCACCCCGAGATGTTGATCCGGATGCCGCCAACCTCGGCCAGGGCCGCATCTTCAAGTGCGGCATCGATCGCCTTGGCAAGGCCACGCGACTGGGTGATAGCAAGGTTGCAGGTGTCGGCGCCAGGGCAGGCCACAACATCTCGTGCGAACTCTGCACCGGGGCTGGCCATGCCGATCTCGACGAGCGCGGCGTGCACTGAACCCAGCCGGTCGGCATCGATGCCACGGAACACCACATTTTGGCGATTCGTGATCCGCACGTCGGCATCGACGGCGCGCTGGATCCCGGCAAGACCACGAAATTGGTCGCCTGTGATGTCTCCGAGGAACGCATGGGCGTAGACGGATACCGTCGCGTCGCGAACACCACGGACAACGTTCGTCGACGACCAGCGGTCAAACGGCGACACGCCCCTGATCTGCACAGGAGTACCCTGACCGAGCGTGGTGATCTCGCCGACCGCGATCCCGGCGGCAGGCTCGTCGCCGAACTCGTGGACCTGGTGCGGGATACCTCCCGGATACGATGACGACGCGGGAAGCAACCGACGGACCTCCATCACGCGGCGTTGCACCTCATCGAACCCGATAGTGTCGACGAGCCACTTCATCCGGGCACGAAGTTTGTTCTCCCGATTACCCGCCTGGTCGAACACACGCAGGATCGCCTCGAGTGTCGGCAGTAGATCCTCACGGGTCGTGAACGGCTCTAGGGCCAACGCGGGATGCGGGTTAGCGCCGAGACCCCCGGCGACGTATACCCGGAAACCAACCTGTGTGGCGCCTGACTCGTCTGTTGTGGCAACCGCGATAACGCCGATGTCGTTGAACATTGCCTGTCCGCAGTCGGTTGCACAACCCGAGAAGTTCACCTTGAACTTTCGCGGGAGCCGTTGAGCGATCGGATTCCGCAGAAACAGCCGATACGCTGCCTCGGCCCACTGGGTGATGTCAAGTATCTCAACGGGGCACGCTCCAGCGAGGTGACAGCCCTGAACATTGCGTACGACATCGCCGCACGCCTCACGAGTCGTCAACCCAACAGATGCCAGGAGCCGGAGAACTTCCGGCACAGCGTCCAGGTGGACGAAGTGAAACTGGATGTTCTGCCGGCTCGTGATGTGGCCGAAACCGCGAGAATGCGACTCGACGAGATCGCCGAGAAGGTCGAGCTGTTCCGGGGTCAACGAGCCGTAAGGCACTTTGACCCGGATCATCTGGTTGTCATTCCCCTGCCGCTGACCGTAGACGCCGTTGGAGAGCCTGAACGAGCGGAAGACGTCCTCGTCTACGTCACCGGCCCGGTACCGGGCGAGCATGTCTTCAAATTTCGTTATGTCGGTTAGAAGGGCTCGGTCGAGGTCGTTGTCGGAAATGGCGCGTACGGTCATGTGTTTGTCCTAAGAATATTGTGGGGACGGTCGAGAATGCAGTGGTTGGCGAGCTGTTTACAGCGTCTCGCCGACATCGCATTCGCATACACATGGTCGTCTTCACCTTCATCGGGAGTCACCGCGCCCACCAAGGGCATGATCCAGGTCTTCGATCAAGTCAGCAACGTCCTCAAGACCGATCGACAGCCGAATGGTCCCCGTCATGCAGACCGACATCTGAACGCTCCTCAGGGGTGAGCATGCGGTGCGTCGTCGTCCCTGGGTGCGTCACAAGGCTCTTGGTGTCGCCAAGGTTGTTCGAGATGTCGAACACTGTGAGAGGGTCGATAATTTCGAATGCGCGGGATGTCGATCCTTCCACAGTGAACGTCACAACGGTGCCACCCGTCGACATCTGCTCCTGCGCAAGCGAGCGCTGGGGATGCGAAGCGAGGAACGGGTAGAGAACCGTGGCGACCGCCGCGTGACCCTCAAGCCACTCCGCAACCGCTAACGCCGAAACTGACTGCGCACGGACACGAAGGTCAAGCGTTTCGAGACCCTTCAGAGCCACCCACGCGTTGAAAGGACTCATCGCTGGTCCAGTGTGCCGATAGAACAACTGGAGATGCTCATCAATGAACTGTTCGGACGCCAGCACCGCTCCACCCAGTGTCCTGCCCTGGCCGTCAATGTGCTTAGTGGTCGAGTACACGACGACGTCGGCACCGAAAGCGAGCGGACTCTGCACCACCGGCGACGCGAAGACGTTGTCCACAACAACCGTCGCACCACCGCAATGAGCGATCTTGCTGACCGCGGCGATATCGATGATCTCAAGTGTCGGGTTTGAGGGTGATTCGAAAAACACCGCGGTTGTTGGGACACTTAGCTCGCGCTCCCACGCGTCGAGTTCCGTCCCATCAATGAGCACCGTCTCGATGCTCCATCGAGGCAAGATCTGGGAGATTATCACTTTGCACGAACCAAAAAGTGCCCGCGACGCAGCGACTCGATCGCCAGCTTGAAGCTGCGACGCAAGCGCCGCGAATACTGCGGCCATGCCGGTCCCTGTGGCCTTGCAAACCTCTGCACCCTCAATGAGTCTCAGCCGCTCCTCGAAAACAGCAACAGTCGGGTTGCCGTAGCGAGAATAGATGTACCGGTCGATGTCGCCTTCGAAGGCGGCCTTTGTTTCGGCGGCCGACCCGTATACATATCCTGAGGTGAGGAACATACCCTCGGACGTTTCGCCGAACGGAGTGCGATTGAGGCCACCACGCACCTGCAACGTGGCAGGTCTCCAGGAGCGGTTATTTTGTGAAACGGCGGGCGAAGATGAGGACATGGGGAAAACTCCGGGGACAGGTGTGCTCAGTGAACAGATTGTCAGGACAACCGCCGTCAAGCGAAATTACCCTCGGGTGGCGGTGACGGCGTTAGGAGTACGACCTGCATGCGCATGCCGCACTCGGGTTAACCACCCGAGAGCTACACATCAAGCACATACACATCAGCGTCTTCATACCCGAGAAGGTAGCGCACCGGACGCCGACGTCAAACTCGCGATCGAGTCGCACCCGGGTCCACAGACGAGCAGCATCAGCCTCGGATTATTCACCCACGCCGGCTCGTGCACTTCCGCACCAGGCCAGTCAGGGCGTAAGAGGTAAACCTGTCATCGCGGAGACCCCGACAACGTCCCCGGTTGTCACAACTAGGCGACCTGCTTGGGCTCCGGGAGAGTGAACACGAACGAGCCGTCCGGGGTGAGGGCGACGGTGTGTTCCCAGTGAGCCGACAAGGTCCCATCTGCGGTAACGACCGACCAATCGTCGTCAAGCACAGCAGTATCGCCGGATCCAAGGTTGAACATCGGTTCGATTGCAAGCGCCATGCCCTCGCGTAACTTGAAACCGCGCCGAGGACGGCCGTAGTTCGGCACGCTGGGGACTTCATGCATGGACTGTCCAATACCGTGGCCCGTGTATCCACGGACCACGCCATACCCGTGCGGTCGCGCGGTAGCCGACACAGCAGCGCCGATGTCACCGATTCGGTTGCCCGACTTCGCCTGCGCAAGACCTTCCCACAGGCCCCGTTCAGTCACATCAATAAGCTTTTGGGCCTCGGCTGAGATCTCACCAACCCCCGTGGTGAACGCCGCGTCGCCGTGCCAGCCCTCATAGATGGCACCGGCATCGATCGAGATGATGTCGCCCTCCCTCAGGATGTAGTCGTCGGGTATGCCGTGCACGATGACCGAGTTTGGCGACGCGCAGATCGTCGCCGGATAGGTGCCGTTGTAGCCCAGAAACGACGGACGACAGTTGTTTGCGCGCACTACACGCTCTCCGATTTCGTCCAGGGAGCGCAGCGAGACACCGGGTTTGATCGCGGCACGAATCTCGTCGAGGAGCTCGGCGACGACACGCCCCGCGATCTGCATCTTTGCGAAATCGCCCACCGTTTTGATAGAGAGCAACCCCGAACTCATCGCTCGGTGGCGAGCGCCATCACTATTCGCGAAAACACGTCTTCAACGGACCCTGAACCGTCGACGGTCACGGTCGGTACACCGTGTTCCGGATAGTACTTGAGGAGCGGTTCGGTTTCTGACCGAAACACTTCGAGGCGACGCACGATTGTCTCTTCGCTGTCATCGGATCGACCGGCGATAACCGCCCGTTGCATAATGCGGTGGACAAGCTCGTCATCGTCGACAGTCAACAGCACCACAATCCCAATCGCGTTGCTTCCGACAGATCGATCGAGCGCGTCGGCCTGCTCCAGGTTTCTAGGAAAGCCATCGAGAAGAAACCCGCAAGCAGCGTCGTCCTTCGCAAGACGTTGCGCAACCATTGCTACTACAAGATCGTCCGGCACGAGATCGCCGGTGGTCATCAAAGCGCCCGCCTGCTTCCCAAGTTCGGTGCCTTCGGCAACCGCCTCGCGCAACATGTCGCCCGAAGATATATGTGGCACACCGAGAGTACGCGAGAGCAGCGCTGCTTGCGTACCTTTGCCGGCCCCGGGAGGGCCGATAAAAAGAATTCGACGCCCCATCTAGGCCAAAAATCCGTCGTAGTTGCGCATCATGAGCTGGCTCTCAATCTGTTTCATGGTCTCCAGCGCCACACCGGTAACGATGAGGATCGAAACCCCGGACAACCCGACCGGCACATGGTACAGCCAACCGAGCAGGGATGGCGCCACGGCGACGACAGCGAGATACAGAGAACCTGGCAGGGTGATGCGTGACAGGACGTTTTCGAGGTAGCGCACCGTGGCGCGGCCGGGTCTGATACCCGGAATGAACCCACCCTGACGCTGGATGCGGTCGGCCTGTTGCACCGGGTCGAACTGAATAGCGGTGTAGAAATACGTAAACCCAACCACCAGCAAAGCAAGCATTGCAATATACGGCAGCGTGGGAGACAAACCACCCTGCCCAGATTGCAGCAGGTTGTCGTTGATCCAACTACGCACCGTTTGTCCCCATCCGGTAGCCGGAAGGGTCGATCCGATAAGGACTGGGAAATACATAACCGAGGTCGCGAAGATCACCGGGATGACGCCGGCCATGTTCACCTTCAACGGGATGTACGTCGATCCTCCCCCGAGCACCTTGCGGCCGCGAACTCGCCTGGAGAACTGAATTGGTATCCGGCGCTGCCCCTGGTCGACAAAGATAATTCCAACCGTCAGCACAGCCATAAGGGCCACGATTGTCCAGAACTGGTACGCCTGCGAACTGGCTTTGAGTATCCCGAATTGGCTCGGGAGCTGACTCACGATGCTGATGAAAATGATCAGCGACATACCGTTGCCGACACCGCGTTGCGTTATCAACTCACCAAGCCACATGATCAACGCCGTACCGGCGGTCCATGTGACGATGACAAGGACCACATTTCGCAGGGTGAAGTCGGGAATCAGGTCGATCCCGCCGAATGAGCCGCGGTGCAAGAGCTGAGTGAACGATGCCGACTGCACGAGCGCGAGACCCACCGTGATGTAGCGGGCCCACTGGGTGATTGTCTTCTGACCAGACTCGCCCTCTTCCTGAAGTGCTTGCAGCTTCGGGATGACCACCGTGAGAAGCTGCATAATGATTGTCGCGGTGATGTATGGGGTGATACCGAGCGCAAACACCGACATCCGACCAAGCGCACCGCCCGAAAACAGGTTCAGGAGGCCGAGGAAACCCTGGTCGTTTGCGGAGTCGGCAAAGGCTCCAACAGCATTGAGGTCTACACCAGGAACTGGAATTGAAGTACCCAGACGGTACAGCGCCAAGACGGCGAGCGTAAAGAAGATCTTCGCGCGCAGATCGCGAATCTTGAACATGTTGCGAAAAACGGAAAGCATAGGTTTTGACTACTCCTCTGGCTGCATCACACCGGCAACGCCGCCAATGTAGCGCGTTGGCGGACCAACACTATTCGACGACTTCCACCGAGCCGCCGGCTGCTTTGATCTTCTCGATAGCACTGTTGCTGAAACGATGGGCGTGGACCGTGAGTGCGCGGTCGATTTCGCCCTCGCCGAGCACCTTGATCCGCCCGCGGTGTTTCACCATGCCCGACGCCCGAAGAGTCTCAACCGTGACATCGGTGCCGGCGTCGAACTCGTTCAGCCTCTCCACATTGATAACGGCAAATATCTCTTTGTTACGGCTTTTGAAACCGCGCAGTTTTGGCAACCGACGCTGCAGTGGTGTCTGCCCACCCTCAAAACCCGGTCTGACCTTGCTGCGGGCCTTGGTGCCCTTGGTACCACGACCGGCGGTTTTTCCGCGACGTCCCGCTTCACCGCGTCCAACCCGAATCTTGCGTTTCTTCGACCCCGGAGCGGGGCGCAAGTGGTGCAGTTTCATGAAATTTCCTCAACATCCAACAGGTGCTTGGCGCGGAACACCATTCCACGCACGTCTGGTGTGTCTGGTCGCTCAACCGTGGAATTAATCTTGCGCAAGCCCAGACTTTCGATCGTCGCTCGGGTCTTAGGCCTCTCGCCTATGAGACTCTTCTTGAGCGTTATCTTGAGTGTCTTGGCCACTAGCGCCCGCCTATCTCAGCACGCGCCAACTCGGTGGAGTTATAGGCAGCGATCAAAGCCGGCGGGAACAACTCCTCGGGTCTACGACCCCGAGCGCGCGCAACGACATCGGGACGATCTTGAGACATCAGAGCAATCATGGTCGCCTTTGCGACGTTCAGCGGTGTGGCGGAACCCAGCGACTTTGCCAGGATGTCAGACACGCCGGCCGCCTCGAGGATCTGTCTCGTAGCGCCACCTGCAATGACACCGGTACCGGGCGAAGCCGGACGTAGCAACACGCGCGATGCGCCGAGAACGCCGATAGACTTGTGGATGATGGTCTGCCCCGCCATAGGAATGTATTTCATATCCTTGCGAGCGAGTTCCATGGCCTTCTGGATGGCCGTCGGGACCTCTTTGGCCTTTCCGTAGCCAATGCCAACCTTGCCTTTGCCGTTTCCGACCGCGACAAGTGCGGTGAAGGAGAACCGGCGCCCGCCCCTGACCACCTTTGATACGCGATTGATCGTGATAACCCGCTCGTCAAACTCGGGTTCACGGTCTCGACCGCCGCCTCTTCTGTTTCTGTCGTTACGATTTCGATTCATACAGCCAGCTCCTAAAACTTAAGTCCGGCGTCGCGGGCGGCGTCGGCGAGCGCTTTGATGCGGCCGTGGAATGCGTTCCCGCCGCGGTCGAACACAACTTCGCTAACACCTGCTTCGGCTGCGCGGCTCGCAATGAGTCGGCCAACCTTAGAAGCGGTGTCTGTCGTAAGACGTTCGCCTGAAAGCGATGCCTCGCGCGATGAGGCACTCGCCAAAGTGCGCGCCGCATCGTCGTCGATGACTTGCGTGTAAATGTACTTGTTTGACCGGTAGACGGAAAGACGCGGACGCTGCGCCGTCCCGCGAAGGTTTTTTCTGACGCGATGGTGGCGGCGACGCCGTGCGGTTATGCGTGTCGATTTCATCAGGCTCCTGCCTTGCCGGCCTTGCGACGAACGTGCTCGCCGACGTACCGGATGCCCTTGCCCTTGTACGGCTCTGGCGGACGGACACGACGGATGTTTGCGGCGACCTGACCAACAAGCTCCTTGTTAATACCGGACACAATGATCTTGGTCGGTTCTGGGACCTCGAATGTGATGCCATCGGGTGCCTCGAGAAACACCGGATGCGAAAACCCAACCGAAAGCTCAAGCTTGTTGCCCTTGAGCAGCGCGCGATACCCCACACCGCGAGCCTCGAGTTCCTTTTTGTAACCCTCGGATACTCCGATCACCATGTTGTTGAGAAGCGCTCGGCTGAGGCCGTGAAGAGCCCGAACGTCACGGTCATCGTTGGCGCGCGTCACGGTGACTACACCGTCTGTTAAATCGAAGCTGATAGCGGAGTTGAAACTACGCGTGAGTTCACCCTTGGATCCCTTCACCACGACTTCAGAACCGTTGATGGTCACATCAACGCCATCGGGCAAAGTGATGGGGGCTTTACCTATTCGGCTCATCTGCTACCAAACCTCACAGAGAACTTCGCCGCCGATGGAGCGCTTGCGAGCGGCCCGGTCAGTGAGAAGGCCTTCAGAAGTTGAGACAATTGCGATGCCGAGACCGCCGCGAACCCGACGAATGTCGACGGAAGACTTGTACACGCGCAGACCCGGCTTCGAAATCCGGTTGATCGCCGACAACACGCGGCTGCGGTCTTCGTTGTATCGCAACCTGATCGTAAGAGTTTTTCCGGGGTTGGCATCTTCGATGCGGTAGCTATCAGCGTAACCCTCGGCAACAAGAACCTTGGCAATCGCTTCTTTCATCTTCGATGACGGCATAGAAGTCTCAGGATGCAACGCCTGATTGGCGTTACGAATCCTGGTGAGCATGTCTGCAATGGGATCTGTGTACATTCCTACCACGAGGCCTTTCGTACGCCGGGAAGTTCGCCGCGGTGCGCAAGTTCGCGCAACGTGATGCGCGAAACCCCGAACTTGCGGTAGTAGCCACGTGGGCGCCCGGTCTGGCCGCAGCGGTTGCGATACCGCGTCGCCGAAGCATCGCGCGGCATCTTTGCGATCGCTTGATACGCGACCCGCTTAGCTTCATAACTTGCGTTCGGATCCTTGATGACCACGACAAGTTCAGCGCGCCGGTCCGCGTAACGTTCGACTATGGCCTTGCGGCGTTTGTTCTTTTCGATCATTGATGTTTTCGCCATTTACACACCTGCCTGTTGCTGGCGGAACGGGAAGCCGAAAGCGGCAAGCAGGGCACGGCCCTCTTCGTCCGTCCTGGCCGTAGTTACAAGAGTTATGTCCATACCGCGTACCTTGACAACCTTGTCGTAGTCGATCTCGGGGAACATGAGCTGTTCCTTCACACCAAAGGTGTAGTTGCCGTTGCCGTCAAAACCCTTCGGGTTAAGACCGCGAAAGTCGCGGATACGGGGAATTGCGAGCGTCACGAGACGATCGAAAAACTCCCACATCCGGTCACCGCGCAGCGTCACCGATGCTCCGATTGCTTGCCCCTCGCGCAGTTTGAAGTTTGAAATCGACTTTTTGGCCCGGTTCACCTTCGGCTGCTGACCGGTAATGACGCGTAAATCCTCCACCGCAGCGTTGACCAACTTGGAGTCGCCGGTTGCGTCGCCAACCCCCATGTTGACAACGATTTTTTGCATACGAGGCGTCTGCATGACGTTCTCGAGTCCAAGCTCCTCGCGAAGTTTGGTCGCAATCGAGTCGCCATACATGGTTTTTAAACGAGGAATCACTTGAGATCACTCCCACACTTGCGACATATCCGCAGCTTGGCGCCGCCGTCGTCAAAACGGTACCCAATCTTGGTGGGACCACAATCGGGGCACACGATCATCACGTTCGATACCGCAATGGGCTGATCCATGTCAATGATGCCGCCCTGCATTGCGTCACCCTGGGGACGGGTGTGCCGCTTGGCGGTAGCGACGCCCTCGACAACGATGCGATCGCGCTTTTTGTAGACATGGGTGATCTTCGCTTCGACACCCTTGTCCTTGCCCGCAATAACCCGAACGTTGTCACCGACTCGTAACTTCATCAGATCACCTCTGGGGCGAGCGAGACGATGCGCATAAACTTCTTGTCGCGCAACTCACGAGCGACGGGACCGAAAATACGGGTGCCACGGAGCTGGCTGTTGTCGTCGATAATCACACAGGCGTTGTCGTCGAACCGAATATAGGTGCCATCGCTACGGCGGCGCTCCTTGCGCGTACGCACAACGACAGCCTTAACGACTTCGCCCTTCTTGACGTTGCCACCGGGTGTTGCATCCTTGACCGTACAGACAATGACGTCACCAACGAACGCGTATCGACGCCCGGACCCACCGAGCACGCGGATACACAGCACCTCTCGGGCACCCGAGTTATCGGCGACTTTGAGTCTGCTCTCTTGTTGGATCATCGGGCTCGCTCCACAATTTCTGATACGCGCCAGCGCTTGGTCTTAGACAACGGACGTGTCTCGACAATGCGGACGGTGTCACCCATACGAGCGTCATTGTTCTCGTCGTGGGCATGGAATCGCTTCCGAACAGGGATCGTCTTGGAGTAACGACGATGCTGCTTGGAGTCTCTAACCTCAACGGTAACCGTTTTATCGCGGGCATCCGAAACGACGGTGCCAGTGCGGACCTTGCGGCGTCCTCGTTCCATTAGTTGTCCTCCTGCTGGCGTTGCCATGCGTCAAGTTCTTGCTGAGCCATCACCGTACGAATTCGGGCGATGTCTTTCTTCACCTGACCCATGCGGGTGGTGTTGTCAAGCTGATTGGTAGCGAGTTGAAAACGGAGATTGAAGAGTTCCTCTTTGGACTCTCCGAGTTTCTCACCGAGTTCGTCGTATGTGAGGTCCGTAAGTTCGGCGATTTTCATATGAGCTCCCGCTTCACAAACTTGGTCTTCATAGGAAGCTTATGGGCAGCAAGCCGCAGCGCCTCGCGGGCACGCTCCTCGGAGATCCCCGCCATCTCAAACATGACCCGCCCCGGCTTGATGACAGCAACCCAGTACTCGGGGTTGCCTTTTCCCGATCCCATACGGGTCTCCGCCGGTTTTTCGGTAATCGGTTTGTCTGGAAACACGTTTATCCAAACTTTTCCGTCGCGCTTCACCGACCTGGTCATCGCAATACGCGCCGCCTCTATTTGGCGAGCGGTCAGCCATCCACGTTCCTGCGCTTGGAGACCAAACTCACCAAACGACACGGTCGAGCCACCCTTGGTGGACCCCTTCATCCTGCCTTTTTGGACCTTGCGGTACTTTGTGCGCTTAGGCATCAACATGACTAGGCACCCTTGCCGTCAGAGTCAGGGGCCCCGCTAGCGTCAGCAGCCTCGTCAGCGTCAGCGGCCCCGTCGGCAGCGGCATCCTCAGACGTGTCGCCTTCGGCAACTGCCTCTGGAGTAGCGCCGTCGTCGGATGAGGTGTCACTGTCAGACGCGTCATCGACGTCTACGGCCTCGGTCGTCGAACTCTCTGAAGAGTCTTGGGTGACGTCAATGGCATCTGTCTGAGACTCGGTCTTTGTCTCCACGTCGCTCGTGGACGTTTGCTCGCTCGAGACATCCGCGGCCACGTCGGTGGCCGTGGTGCCGTCGACAGCGCCGCGTGCATCGTCAAGCTCTTCCTTAACATCGGCGGCCGACACTGTGGGTGTGTCTTCGTGCTTTGGACGACGTTTACCGCCGCCGGCCTCAACAAGACGTTTGCCGCCGCCGGCCTCGATGATCTTGCGTGGGCCGGTAGGACCACCGCCTTTTGCGGCTGCCTCGGCACGAGACTTCGCCGGGCGACGGCGATTCGACGGACCACCTGCAGCGAGCCGAGCCTCGGCCGCAATCTTGTCTGCGCGCCCGAGCAGTGATGGTGAAACATCACCCTTGTACACCCACACCTTGATGCCGATCGTTCCGACGGTGGTGTGCGCGGTGGCGACGCCGTAGTCAATGTCGGCGCGCAGGGTGTGCAATGGCACACGACCTTCGAGGTACCACTCTCGACGACCCATGTCAGCGCCGCCGAGACGACCAGACGCCTGCACACGGACACCCTCAGCACCTGCCTTGAGCGCGGTTGCGACAGTGCGCTTCATAGCTCGCCGGAAAGACACCCGACCCTCAAGCTGGTCAGCGACCGAACGGGCGAGCAGCGTCGCATCGAGCTCGGCGTTCTGGACCTCTATGACGTTGAACTTCACAATGAGACCGGTGAGTTTCTCAAGCCCGCGGCGCATCCGCTCGGCCTCAGAACCTGCGCGACCAATCACAACACCAGGTCGCCCCGTGTGGATATCGATCTGGACCTTCTTGTCACCGATTCGTTCGATGTCTATCCGCGAGATTGCACCGCGCGATAGTTCAGTCGTGAGATACGTGCGGATATCGGCGTCTTGGTTGACCTGGAACGCGTAGTCCTTTTCGGAGTACCAGCGTGACTTCCAGTCCGTGACGATGCCCAGACGGAGTCCGTACGGATGTATTTTCTGTCCCACTACGCCTCCTCTCTTTCGGATACAACGATGGTGATGTGACAGGTGCGCTTGCGAATCTTGGTTGCGCGGCCACGAGCACGTGGGCGCCAACGTTTCAGCGTCGGACCTTCGTCGGCGTATGCCTCAGAAATGAACAACTCATCTGCGTCGAGAGCATGGTTGTGCTCAGCGTTTGCGACGGCGGAATCGAGGACCTTCAGGATGGTGTCAGCCGCTCTGCGATTGGTAAACCTCAACACATCGCTGGCTTCGTCGACCGGAAGTTCGCGAACCAAATCGAGAACTCGACGGACCTTATACGGTGACTGACGGATGTACTTCGCCTGCGCTTTGACGTTCATCGGCGCCTCGATGACTTGTCAGCAACGTGGCCGCGGAAGGTGCGCGTTGGTGCGAACTCGCCAAGCTTGTGCCCCACCATGGACTCGCTGATGTAGACGGGCACATGCTTGCGCCCGTCATGCACTGCAATCGTGTGCCCGACCATGTCGGGAATGATGGTGGAGCGGCGGCTCCAAGTGCGGATAACACGCTTTTCGCCACGCTCGTTTGCGCCTTCGATCTTCCGCAGAAGGTGCTCATCGACGAACGGGCCCTTTTTGAGACTTCTCGCCATGGGCTACCTCTTTCCCTTCTTCGTACGACGACGCACGATGTACTTGTCAGATGTCTTATTTGCTTTGCGGGTTCGACCCTCTGGTTTACCCCACGGACTCACCGGGTGACGACCGCCAGAACTACGACCCTCACCACCACCGAGCGGGTGATCGACAGGGTTCATGGCAACACCGCGCGATTGCGGGCGGATGCCCTTCCAACGGTTTCTGCCGGCCTTGCCGATCTTGATGAGTTCAGCGTCGGTGTTACCAACCTGGCCGATGGTGGCGCGACAGTCGAGCAATACCTGACGCGTCTCGCCAGACGGGAGACGCAACAGAGCAAGCTTCTTCTCTTTGGACATCAGTTGGACAGCAGTGCCCGCCGCGCGGGCCATCTTGGCTCCGCCTCCGGGACGAAGCTCCACCCCGTGGACCATGGTCCCGGTCGGGATGTTGCGAAGCGGCAAGCAATTCCCTGGCCGAATGTCAGCCCCCGAACCCGACTCGAGCATGTCGCCAACCTTGATCTGCAGGGGCGCAAGGATGTACCGCTTCTCACCATCGACATAGTGCAGTAGCGCAATGCGAGCGTTGCGGTTGGGGTCGTATTCAATGGACGCAACCTTGGCCGGAATACCGTCCTTGTTGCGCCGGAAGTCGATGATCCGGTAGCGGCGTTTGTGACCGCCACCGCGATGGCGCGAAGTGATTCGGCCATAGCTGTTGCGGCCCGAAGAACGCTTCTGCTTGACAAGCAAAGACTTTTCAGGTTTCGAAGTTGTGATTTCGCCGAAGTCGGAGACGGTTTGGAACCGCCGGCCCGGCGACGTTGGTTTACGTTTCTTGACTGCCATCGTTAAACCTCGAAGATGTCGATCGACTCGTCGGGGGCGAGCGTTACCAGCGCACGCTTTTGGTCCGAACGTTTCCCGATCGTGTAGCCGGTGCGCTTGCGCTTGCCTTTGCGGTTGATCGTGTTCACGGAGATCACCTTGACATCAAAGATCTTCTGAATCGCTTGTTTGATCTCGGTCTTGTTGGTCCGCGGGTGCACGAGAAATGTGTACGTGTTGAAGTCTTCGACCAGTTGGTACGACTTTTCGGAGACAACCGGGGAAAGGATTACGTCGCGGGCGTCCTTCATGCGTCGTCACCCCCCGAAGATTCTGCGCTGTCGCTCGCAGCGGCGTCGCCTTGTGCAGCAGCGACCTGAGCAGCATGCTCGGATGAACCACGCGGCACGTTCTGCCCCAACTCGAGCGTTCCTTTGCTCATCACGATCGTATCGGCCCACAGCACGTCGTACGTGTTCGCCTGTCCGACGTTGCTTGCAATCACACGCTTGATGTTGCGGAACGACTTGATCGCAATTCGTTCGTGGTCCTCAGCCAACAAGAGAACCTTGCCGGTTACACCCATGGCGTCGAGCAACTTGACTGCATTTTTCGTCTTGGGACCGTCCCAATCGAACTCTGCAACAACTTTGATCTGCTGCTCGGCTGCGCGAATCGACAGCGCCGAACGCAGCGCAAGACGACGCATCTTCTTTGGCGTCCGCTGCGTGTAGTCACGAGGTTTTGGCCCATGGGCAATACCACCGCCTATCCACTGCGGAGAACGGATCGATCCGTGTCGTGCACGACCGAGACCCTTCTGACGCCATGGTTTGCGCCCACCACCACGCACCTCAGCGCGGGTCTTGGTGGAGTGCGTTCCTTGACGGGCAGCGGCGAGCTGTGCTGTGACGACCTGATGCATCACGTCCTTGTTTGGCTCGATACCAAAGATGTCCGCGTTCAGCTCGACCTGACCGTGTGGGGTTCCGTCGGCGCTGTAGAGGTCGGCAGTGATCTTGCTAGCCATGTGCCTTCACCGCCTCGCGAATGATGACAAGGCCGCGTTTGTTGCCGGGCACTGCGCCTCTGACCATCAATAGGCCCCGATCAGCATCGATCTTTGCAATCGTGAGGTTCATAGCTGTGCGTGTGTTACCACCCATGCGACCAGGCATACGCTTCCCCTTGTGGACACGGGCAGGTGTTGCACAGGCGCCGATCGACCCTGGTGCTCGGTGAACCCGATGTGCCCCATGGGAGGCGGGCATGCCCTTGAAGTTGTGGCGTTTCATCACCCCGGCAAATCCCTTGCCCTTGGTGACACCCGCAACGTCGATCTTCTGACCGACCTCGAACAGATCGGTGATCGATATCTCCTGACCGAGTGAGTACTGCGAAACGTCGTCGACACGAATTTCGACAATGTGCTTCGCCGGCGCAACACCCGACTTTGCGAAGTGGCCTGCTGTTGGGCGATTGACGTGACGCTCTGGCAACTCTTTGTATGCGATCTGGATCGCCTCATACCCGTCGTTGTCCTGCGTTTTGATTTGTGTGACGTGAACGGGACCAGCCTTGATGATGGTCACCGGAATTACCCGGTTCTCATCATCGAAGATCTGAGTCATGCCCAGCTTTTCGCCAAGAATCGCTTTCACGTCTTGATCTCCACTTCAACCCCGGCGGGCAGATCGAGACGCATGAGAGCGTCCACTGTCTTTGGCGTCGGATCAAGAATGTCAATCAAACGCTTGTGGATACGTATCTCGAAGTGCTCGCGGCTCGTCTTATCGACATGCGGGCCACGGATGACGCAGTACCGGTGGATACGGGTCGGCAACGGAATCGGGCCCTTGATCTTCGCTTGGGTACGAATCACCGTTTCTGCAATTTTGCGCGCCGACTCATCAACCACTGAGTGGTCGTAGGCCTTGAGTCTGATCCGGATCCTGTGTTCGTTAGCCATGGTTCAGTAACTCCCAGTCCCTACTTGATGATTTTGGTGACTCGGCCGGCACCAACAGTCCGCCCACCCTCACGAATAGCGAACCGCAACCCCTCATCCATAGCAATCGGATTAATCAACTCAACCGTCATCTCAGTGTTATCACCAGGCATCACCATCTCCGTACCCTCAGGCAACGACACCGAACCAGTCACATCCGTCGTCCGAAAATAAAACTGCGGACGATACCCATCAAAAAACGGGTTCTGACGCCCACCCTCATTACGCGTCAACACATACACCTGAGCCTCAAACAACGTATGAGGAGTAATCGAACCCGGCGCCGCAATCACCTGACCACGCTCCACATCCTCCTTACCCGTCCCCCGCAACAACAACCCAACATTGTCACCAGCATGAGCCTCATCCAACAACTTACGAAACATCTCCACCCCAGTAACCGTCGTCTTCTGCAACGCCCGAATACCAACAATGTCAACCTCAGACGCAATCTTCAACCATCACTGCTCAACCCGCCCAGTCACCACAGTCCCCCGCCCAGTAATCGAAAACACATCCTCAATCGGCATCAAAAACGGCTTATCCATATCCCGCTCAGGCAACAAAATGTACTCATCAACAGCCGCCATCAACTCCAAAACCTGAGCCGAAGCACCCTCATCACCCTCCAACGCCAACAACGCCGAACCACGAATCACCGGAACCTCATCACCCGGGAACTCATACTCCGACAACAACTCCCGAACCTCCAACTCAACAAGATCCAACAACTCCTCATCATCCACCATGTCAACCTTATTCAAAAAGACAACAATCCGAGGAACCCCAACCTGCAACGCCAACAACACATGCTCACGCGTCTGCGGCATCGGACCATCAGCAGCCGACACCACCAAAATCGCACCATCAATCTGCGCAGCACCCGTAATCATATTCTTCACATAATCAGCATGACCCGGCATATCAACATGCGCATAATGACGATTCACCGTCTCATACTCCACATGAGAAATCGCAATCGTAATACCACGCTCACGCTCCTCAGGAGCATTATCAATCTCATCAAAAGCAGTGAACTGCGTCACCCCACCAACAGTCTCAGCCAACACCCGCGTAATCGCAGCAGTCAACGTCGTCTTCCCATGATCAATATGACCCATCGTCCCAACATTCACATGCGGCTTCACCCGCTCAAACTTCTCCTTAGCCATAACGGCGACTCCTTCTATTCGCCACGAACCTTGGCAACAATTTCTTGCGCCACGGTGCTCGGGACTTCTTGGTACGAATGAAACTGCATGCTGTAGCTGGCGCGACCTTTGGTTCGAGAACGAAGATCGCTCACGTAGCCAAACATCTCTGCCAGCGGCGTCAATGCATTGATGATTTTGATGGGTCCACGGGAATCCATGGACTCAACCTTTCCACGACGAGCGGAGATATCACCGATGACATCTCCCAAGTGCTCTTCTGGTGTGACTACCTCGACCTCCATTATGGGTTCGAGAAGTTTTATGCCCGCCCGCTCGGCAGCCGCTTTGAGGGCCATTGAACCGGCGATTCGGAACGCCATCTCGTTCGAGTCCACGTTATGGCTCGAGCCGTCGATCAGCGTTGCCTTTAGGTCGACAAGCGGGAATCCCGCGAGAACACCGGCTTCGAGAACGTCGCGCATTCCTTTTTCTGCAGCGGGGATAAACTCGCGTGGAACGGACCCACCCTTGATTTTGTCGATGAATTCGAATCCTGACCCCGGCGCACCTGGTTCAAGGTTGATAACGACGTGGCCGTACATACCGGAGCCACCGGTCTGCTTCTTCAGCTTGCCGTCAATCTTGGTAACTGCCCTTTTGATCGTCTCGCGATACGCGACCTGAGGCCGACCGACATCAGCCTCGACCTTGAACTCGCGTCGCAAACGGTCGACAAGGATATCGAGGTGCAGTTCGCCCATGCCTGCAATGATCGTCTGACCTGTCTCCTCGTCGGTGTGGACCACAAACGTCGGGTCTTCTTCGGCAAGACGCATGAGGCCTTCGCCGAGTTTGTCCTGAGCGGCCTTGTTCTTCGGCTCAATCGCCACCGAAATCACAGGATCGGGGAAGGTCATCGACTCGAGTTGGATCGGTGCGTCCTGAGCGGACAGGGTGTGCCCGGTCTTCGTTGCTTTCAACCCAACCGCCGCCACAATGTCACCGGTGCGAACCTCGTCAATATCCTCTTGCGTGTTTGCATGCATGCGCAGCAAACGTCCGAACCGCTCGCGCTTTCCGGTGGTCGCGTTCACGACGGTGTCGCCCCTCTTGGCCCACCCCGAGTACACGCGGAAGTAGGTGAGTTTCCCAACATAGGGATCGGACATGATCTTGAATGCCAACGCCGAGAATGGCTCGTCATCGCTCGGCTTGCGCTCGAGTATCTCGTCCTCTTTTCCTGGTCTGAAACCGGTCATCGGGGGAACATCGAGCGGGCTTGGAAGATACATCACCACGCCGTCGAGGAGACCCTGGACGCCCTTGTTTTTGAGGGCAGATCCGAGAAGTACCGGTACGAAATCGTGGTTGATGGTGCCTTTACGAATGGCCGCACGCAGCTCATCGGGGGTGATTTCCTCGTCAGAGAGATATTTCTCAAGGAGGTCGGCGTCCTCTGCCGCAACAATGTCGAGCAGCTTTGCGCGATACTCATCGGCCTGCTCCTGGAGCTCGGCCGGGATGTCTACAACGTCCCACTCTTTGCCGTCGTCGGTTTTGCCGTCGTCGGTGTCCCGATACACGATTGCTTTCATATCGACGAGGTCGATGGCGCCGGAAAAGTCACCCTCAACTCCCACCGGAATCTGAACGGCGACTGGGTTACCACCGAGGCGATCGACAATCGAATCGATAGCGGCAAAGTAGTCTGCGCCGATCCGATCCATCTTGTTGATGAAGCAGATGCGGGGGACCCCGTACTTGTCGGCTTGACGCCATACAGTCTCTGACTGCGGCTCAACACCTGAGACCGCATCGAAAACCGCAACCGCGCCATCGAGAACACGAAGCGACCGCTCGACCTCGACCGTGAAATCGACGTGCCCAGGCGTATCAATAATGTTGATGGTGTGATCATCCCAAAGGCACGTGGTGGCGGCAGACGTAATAGTGATGCCGCGTTCCTGCTCCTGCTCCATCCAGTCCATGACAGCAGACCCCTCGTGGACCTCACCGATCTTGTACGTGCGACCGGTGTAGTAGAGGATCCGCTCTGTCACTGTCGTCTTACCGGCATCGATGTGAGCCATGATGCCGATATTGCGAACCGTTTCGAGTTTCATACTGCGTGCCATATGATTTACCAGCGATAGTGCGCAAAAGCCCTGTTGGACTCAGCCATCTTGTGAATATCTTCGCGACGTTTCACGGCAGCGCCGCTTCGTCGTGACGCGTCGAGAATCTCGTTGGCGAGACGCTCAGACATGGTGCTTTCCTTGCGCTTGCGAGCGAACTCCACGAGCCAGCGAACGGCGAGAGTCTGGGAACGGCGCGGCCGTACCTCGACAGGCACCTGGTACGACGCACCGCCGACTCGACGGGAGCGAACCTCAAGAGTCGGACGAACATTTTCGATCGCGCGCGTCAGCACAGGCAACGGATCGCCGCCGGTGCGGCGTTCAACCGTGTCCATGGCCCCGTAGACAATACGACGGGCGGCGCCCTTCTTGCCTTTCAACAAAACCTTGTTGATGACCTGAGTAACCAACGTCGAGTCGTAGATCGGATCGGCCTCAAGAACGCGGACTTCCGCGGGAGCTCTGCGCATGGCTACTGACCCTTCTTCGTGCCGTAGCGGGACCGGGACTGCTTGCGGCCATCGACTCCGGAAGCATCAAGTGCGCCGCGGATGACTTTGTAACGAACGCCAGGGAGATCCTTCACACGACCGCCACGCACGAGAACAATGCTGTGCTCCTGGAGGTTGTGTCCTTCACCAGGGATGTAGGCGGTAACTTCCATCCCCGAGGTCAGGCGAACGCGACATACCTTGCGGAGCGCCGAGTTCGGCTTTTTTGGCGTGACTGTGTACACGCGCGTGCACACGCCACGTCGCTGAGGTGACCCGGCGAGACCGAGCGTTTTCGACTTCTTCACCTTTGGCTTCCGCCCTTGGCGGACTAACTGCTGCACAGTCGGCACAGTTGCTCTTCTCTCTCTTTGGCGCACCCGTCCCATGTCATCCAGGGCGGGTTCTTACAAGCGAAAATCGGCGCCATCACCTTTGTGATGGTGCCGACCCCGATACAGTCACTCCGTTACAACAGCGCCCGAGGGCGCTTCCGGGTAGCCGGGGACTGTGGGTGTAAACCGGTGGGTAATTATAAACACGCGTTTTCACGCGCGCAAAACAGAAGCCCGTACAGTTTCTTGTCTCACTGGCCGGTCACGCTTCGCGATACACGACAACTAGCTGTACTCAGTTTCTCTCACGGTTCGGGCCACCCGGACGATGTTTCGTCAGAGGTGTCTGATGACTCGCTGCGACCGTCCGGTGGCGCCTCGATCAGGGGCTGCGGGGACCGCATGCGTCGATAAGGGTTGGGCGCAAGAATCCCCTGTATCGCGATGATCATGATGAATATCTGAATGGTCTGAGCGCCCGGGAGCAGAACCCGGGCTGCATATACGGTCGCGACAACCGCAACCACGGAGATACCACGCGCTACGGCGTACGCTTTGGCGGGATCCACCCTGAGCGCGAGGGCGTGGAAAGTCATGTAGCCGCCGTCGAGCGGGAGCATCGGCACCCAGTTGAACAGGCCCCAAAAGAACGCTGAGAGCACGAATCCACTGATGAGGAACCGCAGATCACCACTCGGGATCGAGATCGCGCCGGTCACCATCGCCCAATGCAGTGGACCCGCAACGACGATTCCAACGGCCGACCCCGCGCCCGAAATGAGAAACCGGCGTCCGTGACTCATCTCACCTGGGAGAAACGTCGTAGCTCCACCAAACACCATCATCGAAATCCGCACGTCGCGAGCACCAAAACGAGTTGCCAAAACAGCATGTCCGAGTTCGTGAAGCAGGATCGCAACCAGGAAGCCGGTGGCCCACCAGATGGCGCCGGTCATTCCGATTTGACCGGCAAGGAACGCAACAATCACCAACACGGACCAGTGGATGGTGACCGGTATTGCCCCCACAGTGAAGGACAGTCTCCCCTTGCTGGTTTGGCCGACGGGTGTCGGTATCACATGCGCCCCTGCAAGAATTGACTGCTAAAGCTGAATCAACAGTAGCGTCTGTGCAATGCAAGGCGGGATCCGAAACATCTTGCGGCTCGGTACCACTGCGATCGTCGTATCGATTGGGTTGGCTAGCGCTGTCGTTGCGCAGCCACCGACCGTGCTCCAGGAACGCTTCGATACCCAAGGTTGGCACGACTCGTGGATCGACTGGCGTCCGGGAGACGATCTCACCACCTACGCCAACAAAGGATATCGCACCACAGGACTCGGCGTTACCATTTCACCAGGCCAACGACGCGGGACCGGGGCGCACTACCGAATCGATGGTATCGTCGACGAAGCCTGGTTTCGCTACTACTTACGGCTCGATAACTTCGTACCTATCTCCTCAGGGAAGTTTCCAGGGTTCGCGGGCATGCCGTCGTACACGGCAAGGGGCTGCCTCCCATCGACCCCGTCCGCGCCTGGCTGGTCCGCTCGAACAATGTTCACCGAGGCGGGCACCGGAGGGGCAGCGGCGGACCAGATCAGACTCGGAACGTACCTATACCATCTCGGCCAAGCCGGAACCTGCGGCGACAAACTGCTGTGGGACGCCGAAGTGGCGACGCTCGATCAGAACCGCTGGTACTGCATTGAAGGCCACATATCGCTCAACACACCGGGATTCGGCAATGGCGTGGTCGAAGGTTGGGTCGACGGTACGCGGGCGTACTTTCGTGACGACGTTGAGTTCCGCCGCGCCGATGAAACCGACCTCGATATCCGCACGCTGTGGCTCAACGTCTATTTCGGCGGCGCCACTGTCGTGAACGACCGCGACCTTTCGCTTACCCTGGACGAGCTTGTCATTTCGACTGTGGATCAGGTTGGTTGTGTGGCCCCGTTCTGGGACTCCCTTGCGAGTCAACACCGATCGGCGATCGAGTCGTTGGCCTACGCAGGGGTCATCCAGGGATGCGCCTACGGGAAGTTCTGTCCCGATGACTTACTGACACGCGCAGAAACGCTGACTCTTATCGACAGAATGATTCAAGCCCCCGCACAGCCTGACGATGCGTTCGACGACGACGAAGGTCACTGGGCAGAGGCGGTGTTGAATCGGCTTGCGCCCCTCGGAATTGTCACGGGGTGCGGCCCCCGCCTTATCTGCCCTGATGCCGCGGTCACGCGTGGTCAGTTCGCCGCTTTTATCACGAGGGCATTTGATCTTCCGGCGCCGACGAACGACTTCTTCCACGACGACAATCAATCGCTGTTCGAGTACTCGATCAACCAGATCGCATCGATCGGCCTCACGCGCGGCTGCGGAGCCGGTGCAGAAGACTATTGCCCCAACGATCCTCTGACCAGAGCGCAGGCGGCGACGCTTCTATACCGACTGCTCACCTGGCTGGAAGACCGGTGACGCCACAACTGGTACGTGGATCGAGATAACGAAAGTGGGGCGACCCCAGGGGCCGCCCCACTCGCGCATTACCGCAGCGGCTCGCACCGCTTCGGTTTATTCGTCTGAACTGTCTGAAGAATCTGAACCGTCCGAAGATGCGGCAGCCTCGGCAGGCTCTGTCGTCTGCGCACCGAGACTCGCCAGCCACTCAGCGGGGTTCGCCGGCAGGGAATCGTCAACGCTTTCGGGAATGTCCTCGCCGAAGATGCCAAGGGCAGTCATCACAGACGCCTCCGGCACATGCGGTTGAATGGTCTGGTACTTCGGGAATCCGGTCCCGGCAGGGATCAACTTCCCGATGATGACGTTCTCCTTGAGACCGCGCATAAAGTCAGACTTCGCCTGGAGCGATGCCTCTGTGAGCACGCGTGTGGTCTCTTGGAACGAAGCCGCGGATAACCACGAGTCAGTCGCCAGAGACGCCTTGGTAATCCCCATCAATTCTGGGCGACCCTCGGCCGGTTGTTTCCCTTCTTCAACCAATTCCTTATTCGTTGCACGGAACTTCTGAACGGCAATGAGGTCTGCCGGCAAGAAAGACGAATCGCCGCTCGCAACGATCCGTACCCTGCGCAGCATTTGGCTCACGATGATTTCGATGTGCTTGTCAGCAATGTCCACACCCTGGCTCCGGTACACCTCTTGTACCTGATCAACGAGGTACATCTGCGCAGCTCGCACGCCGCGAATCTCCAGTACCTCCTTCGGATCGAGAGGACCCTCGGTGAGTTGCTCACCAGGTTCGACAATGTCGCCATCAGCAACCCGCAGTCGGGTCCGTCTGGTCACCGGATACTCGGTTTCGACATCCTTCTCGGAAACGACGATCCGGCGCCCGTCTTCATCTTCGACAATCCGGACCGCACCGCCGTGTACAGCGAGGATGGCCTTTCCCTTTGGCGCACGCGCTTCGAAAAGTTCGACAACGCGCGGGAGTCCGTGGGTGATGTCGATGCCTGCCACACCGCCGGTGTGGAAGGTCCGCATCGTGAGCTGAGTCCCAGGCTCGCCAATTGATTGAGCGGCCATGATCCCGACTGCTTCGCCGATCTCGACCATCTTCCCGGTCGCCAGGCTCAGCCCGTATGACATCTGAGAGATGCCGTACTCTGACTGATCGGTCAGCGGCGACCGAACCCGGATGGAGAGGATCTCTTCTGCCTCGGACAGGCCGTACATCGCATCGCGATCGATCATTTCGCCGGCGCGTAACTTGCGCCCGTCCCCGAACGTGAACAGCTTTGCACCGATCTTGACATCTTCGGCCAGAATTCGGCCGTATATGCGGTTTCGCAGACTGCGAATTGGCTTGCCGTCCTCGCGAATGGGGATCACAAGACCGATGTCATCGGACTCGTCTGCGTGGACGATGACCTCTTGAGCGACGTCTACGAGACGACGGGTCAGATAGCCAGAGTCAGCAGTGCGCAGCGCGGTATCGGCAAGACCCTTGCGAGCTCCGTGAGTCGAGATGAAGTACTCCAGCACGGACAATCCTTCGCGGAAGTTCGCCTTGATCGGCTGGGGAATGATGTCACCCTTCGGGTTGGCGACCAGCCCACGCATGCCGGCAATCTGTCGAAGCTGCTGCATGTTCCCCCGAGCACCGGAACGCACCATCATGTCGATCGGATTGAACCGGTCGGACTCAAGCGTCTCCTGCATCGCCTCCTTCACTTCATCTGTCGCTTCGGTCCAGATTTCAATGAGTTCAGCGCGGCGCTCATCGTTTGTGATGATGCCCTTTGAGAACTGCTTCTCGACCTTTTCGGCGCGCTTGTCATAACCCGCAATGATCTTCTTTTTCGAGCTTGGGGTTTTGACGTCCTCAAGCCCGATCGTCAGACCAGCCCGGGTCGCGTACTCGAATCCGATCTCCTTGATGGAGTCGAGGGTGTGCGCAACAGCCGGTTTGTCATAAATAGCGATGATCTCCTCGATGATTGCGCGCAGATCTGACTTGATCACGGACGTGTTTACATAGGGGAAATCGTCGGGGAATACGCTGTTCAGGATCGCCTTGCCGATTGTGGTGTCGAGCAGGATGTCCCCATCGACAGGTTCGTCGGTGATGAGATACCCGATGCTGCGCTTCAACGCAGCATGCTGCTCGGAGCTGCCCGCTAGTGATCCGACTCGAATCCTGACGGGGGCATGCAACGAAATGTCACTCATGTCGTACGCCATCATTGCTTCGTTCACGCTTGAAAACGCACGTCCGGCTCCCTTGGCATCTTCAACAATCATCGACAGGTAGTACATGCCGATGACCATGTCCTGTGCCGGCGTCGCAATTGGTCGGCCGGATGCAGGAGAGAGAAGGTTGTTTGTTGAAAGCATCAGAACCCGAGCTTCCGCCTGCGCCTCTGCAGACAACGGAAGGTGGACAGCCATCTGATCGCCGTCGAAGTCGGCGTTAAACGCTTCACACACAAGTGGATGGAGCTGGATTGTCTTGCCCTCGACCAAGACCGGCTCAAAGGCTTGAATCCCGAGACGGTGAAGAGTCGGAGCCCGGTTGAGAAGCACCGGGTGTTCCTCAATCACGTCGCCCAACACATCCCACACCTGAGCACGGCGACGCTCAACCATACGCTTTGCGGCCTTGATATTTTGTGCGAGGTCCAGATCGACAAGCCGCTTCATCACGAACGGCTTGAACAATTCAAGGGCCATCAGCTTGGGCAGACCGCACTGATGCAACAGAAGCTGCGGACCTACAACGATGACAGAACGACCTGAGTAGTCGACACGCTTGCCAAGCAAGTTTTGTCGGAATCGCCCCTGTTTACCTTTCAGCATGTCCGACAGCGACTTCAACGGACGGTTGCCTGGCCCAGTTACCGCGCGGCCGCGACGGCCGTTGTCGAACAAGGCATCAACAGCTTCCTGCAGCATGCGCTTTTCATTGTTGACGATGATTTCGGGGGCACCAAGGTCAAGAAGCCGTTTCAGCCGGTTGTTGCGGTTAATGACACGCCGGTACAGGTCGTTCAGGTCTGAGGTTGCAAACCTACCCCCGTCGAGCTGAACCATCGGACGCAGGTCGGGAGGCAACACGGGTACAGCGGTAAGCACCATGTCGCGGGGGTCGTTCTTCCCGTCAGCAAACGGCGTGACAACCTTGAGCCGTTTCATTGCACGTTGGCGACGTTGCTGTGACTTGGCATCGAGATCGGCACGCAGAGACTCGATCTCAGCGTGGAGGTCCATCCTGCCGATGATGTCCTTCACCCATTCAGCCCCCATGCCACCGTCGTAGTAGTCGCCGTAGCGATCGATGAGCTCACGCCACAACTGCTCGGACTCGATGAGCTGTTTCGGCTTCAGCGTCCTGAACGTGTCGAACGCCTCGCGCAGAAGACCGCTCTCGACCTTGGCCCGCTCTTCGCGGTCCTGGATGTCACGGGTTACTTCTTTACGGCGTTGATTGATTTCCTGTGCAGGAGCGTCTGCGTCTTCCATCCCAGAAAGCTCAAGCTCAAGACGTTCGAGACGCGCCTCTTTCCATTCGACGAACTCGTCCTCGATGAGCGCCAGCTCGTGATGGGTCGCCTCTTCAAGCTCACCCAAGTCCTGGGCGCGGCGATCCTCGTCAACATGGGTGATGAGATAGGCCGCAAAGTAGATGACCTTCTCGAGTTCCTTCGGGGACATGTCCAGTAGGTAGCCGAGACGCGACGGGACACCTTTGAAGAACCAAATGTGTGTGACCGGCGCCGCCAACTCGATGTGACCCATGCGTTCGCGACGCACTTTGGCGCGGGTTACCTCAACGCCACAGCGTTCGCATACAACGCCGCGGAATCGAACTCGCTTGTACTTACCGCAGCTACATTCCCAGTCCCTCGATGGGCCAAAGATACGTTCGTCGAAAAGACCTTCCTTCTCCGGCTTTAGGGTCCGGTAGTTGATGGTCTCTGGCTTTTTCACTTCTCCAAAGGACCATGCGCGGATCTGATCACCGCTAGCAAGGCCGATTCGGACTTCGTCAAACGTTACTGGCATGTTTTAGACCTCGGTCCGGAAGGCTGGGTACTTCGAATGTGCTGTTGTGCTCGGGGGTGCAGGAAAGTGGATCATACAATTGGCTCCATCTCTGGGCGCTCTGGTCGTGTGATATCAATGCCCAACGAAGCCGCCGTTCGGAAAATGTCTTCGTCGAGATCCGTCAGGTCAACCTCCTCACCGGCAGAGAGCATCTCAACGTTGAGACATAGGCTCTGCATCTCCTTCACGAGCACCTTGAAGGACTCGGGGATTCCCGGTTCGGGGATGTTCTCACCCTTGACAATCGCCTCGTACACCTTGACGCGGCCCCGGACGTCATCGGATTTGATGGTCAGGATCTCTTGCAGTGCGTACGCAGCACCGTATGCCTCCAACGCCCACACCTCCATCTCGCCAAAGCGCTGACCACCAAACTGCGCTTTACCACCAAGCGGCTGCTGGGTGATCATGGAGTACGGCCCCGTGGAACGGGCGTGGATCTTGTCATCGACGAGGTGGATGAGCTTGAGCACGTAGATGTACCCAACGGTGATACGCGAGTCGAATGGCAGACCCGTTCGGCCGTTGAAAAGCTGCGCTTTCCCCTCACCATCAACAAGACGGTCGCCGTCCCGGTTTGGTGTGGCGTGCCTCAACATCGTGAGGATCTCGTCTTCGTGGGCCCCGTCAAACACCGGCGACGCTACGGTCTGCCAGGGCTCGGCCCCGGTCGACGCTGCACTCTCGACATCGGAGAACTCGCCCCAACCCTGAGCGGCCGCCCACCCGAGGTGGGTTTCGAGGATCTGTCCGAGGTTCATACGCGAGGGGACACCTAGTGGCGACAGGATGATATCGACAGGTGTTCCGTCGGCCATGAACGGCATGTCCTCTTCCGGAAGAATCTTTGAAATGACACCCTTGTTTCCGTGACGACCGGCAAGCTTGTCGCCAGCGGAGATCTTCCTCATTTTGGCCACGTACACACGGACCAGTTCGTTCATCCCCGGTGGGAGGTCGAACCCGTCTTCGCGGCGGAACTCCTTCACTGCAATCGCCTTACCGACTTCGCCGTGCGGAACCTTGAGCGACACGTCACGAACCTCGCGGGCCTTCTCACCAAAGATTGCACGCAACAGACGCTCTTCGGGCGTAAGCTCGGTTTCGCCTTTTGGTGTGACTTTCCCGACGAGATAGTCACCGGCGGCAACGTCGGCGCCGATTCGAATGATGCCGCGATCGTCCAGGTCGTGCAGCACCTCCTCGGCGACGTTGGGGATGTCCCGAGTGATTTCTTCGGAGCCCAGCTTGGTGTCGCGGGCATCGATTTCGTGTTCGTCGATGTGAATTGACGTGAGGACATCGTCTTTGACAAGGCGCTCCGACAGGATGATGGCATCCTCGAAGTTGAGGCCTTCCCATGGCATGAAGGCGACGAGAAGGTTGCGACCAAGGGCCAGCTCACCGTTGTCGGTAGAAGGACCGTCGGCGAGCACACGCCCGACTTTCACCTTTTCGCCTTCTTTGACAAGCGCACGCTGGTTAATGCACGTCCCCTGATTCGAGCGCGTGAACTTGCGCAGATGATACGTATGCTTCTTGTTGGTGGCTGTCTCTTTGACGACGATCTGATCGCCGGTCACCTCCACGATCTCGCCGGTGACACCCGAAATGATCACATCGCCCGAGTCTTCGGCGGCGCGAGCCTCGACACCGGTACCAACGAGAGGGGCCTCGGCGCGCAACAAAGGCACGGCCTGGCGTTGCATGTTGGAACCCATCAGGGCACGGTTGGCATCGTCATGCTCGAGGAACGGAATCAACGAAGTAGCAACCGAAACGACCTGTTTCGGAGAAACATCCATGTAGTCGACAAGGTTCTTGTCGACGGTGTCAACTTCACCACCGGTCATACGAACCAGGACACGATCATTACGGAACGTGCCATCGGAATTCAACGGCGCGTTCGCCTGCGCAATGATGTGGCCTTGCTCTTCTGACGCAGTGAGGTAGTCAAGCTGATTCGATACCTTGGCGTTTTTCACCCGGCGGTACGGAGTCTCTATGAAGCCGTATCGGTTGACTTTGGCGTACGTCGCGAGCGAACCGATAAGCCCGATGTTGGGACCCTCGGGTGTCTCGATTGGACACATCCGCCCGTAGTGGGACGGGTGTACATCGCGCACCTCGAACCCGGCGCGTTCGCGTGACAGACCACCGGGGCCGAGCGCAGAGAGACGTCGTCGATGGGTGATCCCCGCAAGCGGGTTCGGCTGATCCATAAACTGGCTGAGCTGGCTGGTTCCGAAAAACTCCTTGATCGAAGCAACTACCGGGCGGATGTTTATCAGGCTCTGCGGTGTGATCGCTTCAGGATCCTGGGTTGTCATACGCTCGCGAACGACACGCTCGAGACGGCTGAGTCCGACACGGATCTGATTCTGAATCAGCTCACCGACGGTGCGAACGCGCCGGTTGGCGAAGTTATCGATATCGTCGATGAAATAGCCCTCCTGGTTTTCAGAAAGAGCGATCAGATATCGAATTGTGTCGAGCATGTCCTCTTCGGACAGCAGACCGTGAGTCGTCCCGTCGTAGTTCTCAAGATCAATACCGGGCCTACCAAACTTCTGGTCGAGCTTGTAACGACCGACGCGGGTGAGGTCGTATCGCTTTGCGTTGAGGAACAGCGTCTTGATCAGACCGCGTGCAGACTCGACTGTCGTGAGCTCACCTGGTCGGAGCTTGCGATAGAGATCAAGCAGAGCCTCGTCACGGGTCGTCGTGGTGTCCTTGGCGAGAGTCTCGCGAATCATCTCGTTCCCATCGAAGAGTTCGAGAATTTCTTCGTCGGTTTCGGCAAACCCGAGCGCACGGATAAAGGTCGTCACGTACTGGCGGCGTTTGCGGTCGACACGCACACCAACCGTGCCCTTCTTGTCGGTGTCGAACTCAAGCCAAGCGCCGCGACCGGGGATCACCTTTGCAGCGTGGAGTACCTTGTCTGAGGTCTTGTCCTGCGCAGCGTTGAAATACACCCCGGGAGAACGCACGAGCTGACTCACCACAACACGTTCGGTGCCATTGATGATGAACGTGCCGTTCGGTGTCATCATCGGGAAGTCGCCGAGGAACACCTGCTGCTCCTTGATTTCACCGGTTTCGCGGTTTAGGAATCGGGCGGTAACGAAAAGCGGCTTTGAGAAGTTGGAGTCTTGCTCCTTCGCCTCTTCAATGGTGAGAGGGGCATCGCCGAAACGATGGTCGGTGAGTTCCAAAGCAAGGTTGCCCGTGAAGTCCTCGATCGGCGAGGCTTCGGCGAAAATACGTTGCAATCCGTGGTCAAGAAACCACGAGAAAGATTCATGTTGGATTTCGATCAAGTTCGGGAGAGGCTGGGTCTCCGGAATCTTTGCAAACGACAATCTCTTGCGCGCACGAGCCAAGGTGATCTCCTCTACCGAGATGGACAAAAGGGACGGGTCTGAACTTTTAGCAACTCAGGACGACCGAAAAACCAGGATAGCACATAGCTAACCTGGTCTTTCCAGATGGGAGACGTCGAGAACTTGTTCAATTGCTTACCCGAACGATACAACGACATTGCACCGCGCGTCAAGGGTATATCTCGGAACCGCTCACCACGGACTACACAAGAATTGGGGCGAGATCGTGACAGTCTCGCCCTAATTCTCTTGGGCCTCAGTTGACCGCTACTTGATCTCGACAGATGCCCCGGCACCCTCGAGGGCCTCTTTTGCCTTGTCGGCAGCCGCCTGATCGACACCTTCGAGCACGGGACCCGGGGCGTTGTCGACAACACCCTTGGCCTCTTTGAGCCCCAGGCTGGTGAGTTCGCGAACGACCTTGATCACCTGGATCTTCTTGTCGCCGATCGCTGAGAGCAGCACGTCGAACTCGGTCTGCTCTTCCACGGCAGCACTGTCACCGCCGTCGGTTGCAACGGCTGCCACCGCGACCGGTGCGGCCGCGGTCACCTCAAACTTGTCTTCGAATGCCTTGAGGAATTCGGAGAGTTCAAGTACGGACATTTCCTCAAAGACTGTGAGCAAGTCTTCTGTCGTCTTTTTTGCCATGGTTATTCCTCCTCGGCTTTGTCAGCCGGTTCTTCTTGTTCTTGGGAAACGTTTTCGCTTGCTACGTCCGCGGTCTCGTTAGCTACCGCGTCATCGTCGGCAGTGTCACTGCCTGCAGCCTCATCAGCGACCGTGTCGTCGGCTGACAGCTCAGACGACGTGTCGTCGTCGACCGCTTCGTCGACTGCGCTATCGTCAGCAGCGACCGGTTCGGCCGGCTCGTCGACTGCGCCGGTGGTATCACCGGCAGCTTCCTTCTTCTCAATGAGCTGCTGCATCATCGAGGCTACGTTGCGCGGCAACGCAGCAAGCAGACCGGCCATATTCGACATCGGCGCACGCATGGTGCCGAGCAACTTGGCAAGTAACTCGTCGCGGCTGGGCAACTTCGCTAGATCGGCGACCCGTTCGGGAGTCAGGAGTTCGACCCCGAGGACCGCTCCTTTGATCGTGAACGCGTCGTTCTCAGCCGCAAAGGTAGCAAGCACCTTTGCGGCCGCTGCTGGGTCAGCATCGGCGAACGCCAAACCGGTTGGACCGACAAGAAGGTCTTCAAGACCCTCTATATCGAGACCGGCAGTGGCGAGACGCGTCAAAGTCATCTTGGCGACCTTGAACTCCGCGCCGGACTCGCGCAGTCCGCGCCGCAACTCCTGCTGCGACTTTACGGACAGCCCTGCGTACTCGGCAAGGAACACCGCTTGTGCTCCCTCGAAGCGCTCTTGTAGCTCGGCTACAGCCTTGACCTTGTCTGGTCGTGGCATGTGTCCTCCTTTGTCTACTTCGGATGCAACACCCCGCTGCACATGGCGACAGTTCACAAGACATCCATCTCGTAGAAAAAGCCCCCGACCATCGGCACGAGGACTATCTGAGAAACGAATCTTCAGGAAGAACCTGCGCTGGCGTCTATCGACTTATGCCCTGGGGCGCCCGCGGTCTTTGGTCGCAGTATGAGTTTTGCGGACGTCAGCGTATGCGCACGCGACAAGAACGTCAAAACGAGTGATTGGCTGGCAGCTTGACTCGGTGTCGCAGCTCGCAAGAAAGGTCGTACGGGTACGGAGATGTCGGCGCGGCGCTTTTCGACCTACCGAGGATTTGGGCAGACGGCGGGCCAGGATGCCATCCAATCGCCCCACTCCTATGTCACGTCAGGGTAGGGACTGACGATGTGACCAGATCGGCCGAAGCTCTCCAGGGCGATGGTGGACCGCCCATGCTTCGAGTCGTCCATACCCGTACGGCGCCATACTGGCCTATGCCACCTCCGTTGTCCACCCGAGCCAACAAGCGGCCACCGACCCGCCACAGATGGCCCGAGATGGACTACTCAAATGTGCGACCCGGATCAGCGTACGGTCTTAATCTTTGACTGCATCCATGAGCGCAGCGATGTCGACGCGGACGCCGGGTCCCATCGTCGAAGAGATCGAGATCTTCTTCATGTAGAAGCCCTTTGCCGAAGCAGGCCTGGCACGCTGCACTTCGTCGGCAAGTTTTATGAGGTTTTCCAGAAGCTGCTCTTCGGAAAATGACACTCGACCGATCCCCACATGCACGTTGCCATAACGGTCGTTGCGATACTCAACACGACCCGCCTTGAACTCGGCAACCGCGGTCGCCACATCGGTTGTCACCGTTCCGGACTTTGGGTTCGGCATCAATCCACGCGGTCCAAGAAGTTGGCCCAACTTTCCAACAACCGGCATCATGTCTGGCGTTGCAATGGTGACGTCAAAATCGAGCGGGCGACCTTTGGAAAACTCCGTGGCAAGCACGGCCCCGCCCACGATGTCAGCGCCGGCCTTTTCTGCCGCCTCGGCGTTTTCGCCTGTTGCGAAAACACATATCCGCACGTTCTTGCCGGTACCATGCGGCAAGCTGACGGTCCCACGGACAATCTGGTCGGCCTGGCGTGGGTCGATACCCAACAGGAACACCGCGTCAACGCTCTCGTCAAACGAAGCGTACGCGAGGCTCTTGACTGTCGCTACCGCGTCTTGCGGTGCGTGTAACTGAGAACTGTCGTACTTGCGCCGCACCGCGGCCTTTTTCTTGGCTTCTTTTGCCATGTTTTTTTCTCCTAGTGGTACGGCGGCCTACGGCCTCCCACGGATGGTGCGAGTGCGACCCGCGGTGATCGATTGAGGTATTCGCTAACCGTCGACGAGCAGACCCATCGACCGGGCAGTGCCCTCGATAATCAGCATTGCGGCATCGACATCGTTGGCGTTGAGATCTCGCATCTTGGTTTCGGCAATGTCACGCACCTGGTCACGAGTGACTGTCCCCACCTTGACCTTGAGCGGCTCTGACGAACCCTTCTCGATCTTCGCCGCTTGACGCAGCAGGACCGCCGCCGGAGGGGTCTTTGTCACAAACGTGAACGTCCGGTCCTCGTACACCGAAATCTCAACAGGGACGATCGTCCCGGCCTGGCTCGCGGTGGCGTCGTTGTACGCCTTGACGAAGTCCATGATGTTGACACTGTGCTGACCGAGCGCCGGTCCGACCGGTGGAGCGGGGGACGCCTGTCCAGCAGGAATCTGGAGCTTTATAACTGTCACGAGCTTCTTGCGGCCCATTGGTAACCTCGCTTGGTGTTAGAACTTAACAATCTGGTCGAAGCTGAGTTCGACAGGCGTTTCACGGCCGAAGATATCGACAAGGACTCGCACCTTCGACTGGTCGACGTTGATGTCTTCGACGATGCCGTTGAAATCGGCGAAAGGCCCTTCGACAACACGCACTGTCTCGCCAACCTCCCAGGCCGGCTTGAACCGCGGCTTCTCTTTTTCGATCTCGTCCTTTCGGACGCCGAGGATTCGCTCAACTTCGCGCCTTGACAGTGGTGTTGGCTTGGTGCCAGAGCCCACGAAGCCGGTAACACCCGGGGTGTTGCGAACCGCATACCAGGCGTCATCATCGAGGTACAACCTGCACAAGATGTATCCAGGAAACTTCTTGCGCTGAACGGTGACCTTCTTACCACCCTTGAACTCGATGACGTCCTCCATCGGAATCACGACATCGAAAATCTTGTCCTCAAGATGCATTGACTTCACACGAGTTTTAAGGTTCGCCTTTACTTTGTTCTCGTACCCGGAGTACGAATGGATGACATACCACGAACCGGAGAGGTCGTACGGACTCTCTGGTTCAGGCTCGACGTATGGCGCGGAGGCGGCGTCCTCTTCGTCGACGACTTCGTCGGTCTCCGTTTCGAGAGCTTGTGTCACGTCATTCATTTCGTTACACCCCCAACAACTTCAGGAACACCTTCTGCAGGCCCCAGTCGAGGCCAAAGGTCATCCCGGTCAATGCAGTTGCGGTGATGAACACGACGAGAGTGAACGTCGTGAGTTCTTTTCTTCCTGGCCACGCGACCTTCTTGAGTTCTTGACGGACCTCGCGAAAGAACTGCTGGAAGCTGGCACGATCGCGTTTGCGCGGGGCTGGACCCTGCTTGCGTCGTTGCTTGGCGCGCTCTTCCTCCTTGGCCTGGAGGCGTCGCATCTCTCGATTCACATGCAATCCTTCCTCGATGGGCAGGGGCGGTGGGATTCGAACCCACAACCTCTGGTTTTGGAGACCAGCGCTCTAGCCGTTAGAGCTACACCCCTCTACGACTCGGAGCCGACGGGAGAGTATATGTTGCTTTGCCCGAAAGTGTAAAACCCTGGTTTGGCGTGCGGGAAACCTCTGTCAGACAGAGTGTACATACCGTCGCCGGATAACAGCGGCGGCACCGAGCGCAACGGCCGTGGCCCCGGCAACTGCAATCGCTGCGACATACCCCTTTGTCGGAGCCTCGGCGGTGGCTACGCCTTCGGCAATGGCGACCCCGACCACGGCCACAAGCCCCGCCGGGGCAAGGTCGGTGATGGATCCAAGTGCAGACAACTCGCGCTGGAGGCGACCGTATTTCGACATCTCCGCCTGACATCCGATGCATGACTCAAGGTGCGCTTGCAGACCGGGAGTCGGCGGTGCATCAATAAACGCCGGCATCCACAGCTTCGCAAGCGAGCAGGTGACCTTCACTTGTCTTCCCCGTATTCATCCCAGAGTTGGGTTTTGAGCTGTTTGTGACCACGATGAAGGCGCACCTTGGCGGCTGTCACGGATATCTCCAAATGTTCAGCGATCTGGCCGTGCGACCAATCATAAATGTCTCGCAACACAACAACGGCTCGAACGGACGGTGAAAGGGTGTCGAGGGCTTTCAGCAACCGAGGGCGCATTGCTGCGCTTTCGGCAGCCCGCGCCGGCCCAATACTGACAAGGTCGGGCTGGGCGTTCGCTAACTCGTCGAGGCTGGCAATAGCGTGTCGTTTTGTCTTGCGACGATACGACCACGCAGCGTTGACGGTGATACGGTGGAGCCAGGTGGAAAACTTCGATTCGCCGCGGAACTTCTCCAGGTGGCGCCACGCACGCACGAAAGCTTCCTGCGAAACGTCAGCAGCTTGATCTCGATTCCCGACAAGGCGGAGCGCCAAAGTGAACACCTCGTGTTGATGTCGTCGCACTAGCTCAGAAAACGCGGACTGATCTCCGCTTTGCGCAGCGGTGATCAGTTCCTCTTCACTGTCTCTGACCGCGTCGGGTTGCATCGGGTTACTCGCCGGCTTGCAGAGTCGCCTGGCAGGTCACCAGTGTTGTTTCGCCGCCGGTAAGACTCAACGTCACCCGAGGGCCGCCGTCAGTGTTCGTGCGCGTGCCTGATACCGCCGCCTGATCACCGGGAAACAACGGGTTCTTAAATCGTAAACGGGCATCGGCCAGCGGGGAGTCGCCGGCTGTGGCCGCGGCCGCGATCTGGAGCAGCCACGACGACATCAACAGTCCGTGAACAACAATTCCCGCAAGACCAGACCGAACCGCCGCGTCATGATCGAGATGCACGGGGTTAAAGTCGCCACTCACCCCAGCGTATCTGACGAGGTCAAGGCGGCTTGCGGATTTCGCAATGGGACCAATCTCGGTACCGGTCATGACCCCCGGTGCCGGCTCGTTCTTGGCGGACATGTCGACGGCAGGCTCTGCCTGCCCGGCAACGTCCGCAGTGCCGGCCTCGTCACCCATCAAGAACACAGACGTCGATTTCACGGAGGAACCATTGTCTCCCGCGGCACTAGCTTCGAGCGTCACGAAGTTCATTGCACCACGCGAGCGAACCGAAACAACACGCGCTGACACTGTCCAAACCGAACCGTGGGTAAGCGGCCCTGACCACGCAAAACGCTGATCAGAGTGGACCAGAACCTTTGTGAACGGAGCTACATCGGGGTCGCTGAGAAACTGGGGTGCAATGGCGAACAGGAGCGCTGCCGCAAAGGATGGCGGAGCGGCGGTCACCCAACGCGAGGCGTCATCTCCAGTGGTCTCAACAAACTGGCGCGCAAGCGTCTCTGACAGATGGAGAGTTGTCGGACCGTAGGCACGGCCTTCAACGGACGAGAGTGACATTTCGCGAGCATACCGTTGGATGCCGCTTCCAGTCGAACGAATGCTGCGGCACATGCGCCATACGCAGGTACGATTCGCCCCATGGTCTCACGTCGCCTCTTCGGCACCCTGATTGGTGCGGCGTTCGTCGTTGCCGCCTGCACCGGACAGTCAGCCGACCGGTCCTCGCTCACCACATTGGCACCGCTCGCGACCACCACCAGTGCGGCAACGACAACGAGTACGTCGACGACCACCACATCGACGACGACCACCACAACGGTCCCACTCTTCTCAGCAACCGGGGTGGTTACGAATGCGCAGGGGGCGGCGCTTGGCGGTGTCACGATTCAGTCGGGCGGCGTACAAACGACTTCGTTTCCCGACGGTTCGTTCATTCTCGAGGATGCACCGCTAGGTGTTGTGGTCGCGTCGCGACCGGCATGGCTCACCGCGCAGCTTGTCTGGAATGGGGAATCGACGCTGACCATCGTGATGGAGCCGAGAATCGTCCGAGCCATCCGGGTGTCGCGGGCTGTGGCAGCAGATCCGGCAGCGTTCGAGCGCATCCTCACCATTGCCGACACGACGACGGTGAATGCGCTCGTGTTCGACACAAAAGATGAGTCGGGGTATCTGCTCTACAACTCCGAGGTCGCAAAAGCTTCCGAGATCGGGTCGAACCGCGACGTCTATGACCCGGCAGCGTACATTCAACGGGCCAAAGACCACGACCTCTACACCATCACTCGTATCGTCACATTCGAAGACGCTGTTTGGGCGAAGGGTGATCCGTCCGCTGTGGGGGCCGGGTCGTGGATCAACGCGACCGACGAATCGACGTGGGAGTATCCACTCGCACTCGCCGCCGAGGCTTGCGAGCTCGGATTCGACGAAATCCAATTCGACTACGTACGTTTCCCATCGGGGAGAACCGCGACTCGCCTGCGCCAGACCATGCCGACCACTCAGGACCTGCGCGTCACAACCATAGAATCGTTTCTTTCGCAGGCCCAAACATTGCTCCACGCAATGGGTTGCGCAATCTCGGCCGATATCTTTGGGATCGTGATGACGTCGCCAACCGACGAGGGCATCGGGCAGCGCCCCGAGGAGCTATCAGCCGTAACCGACGCGCTCAGCCCGATGTTGTACCCGAGTCATTTTGGACCGGGCTGGATAGGCTTCGACGACCCGAACGACTTCCCCGGCCCCGTCGTGGCACACTCGCTCGATCTGGGAATACCGAGGCTGACTGGCACCGCGGTCGTACGGCCGTGGCTTCAAGGGTTCTACTACAACGCCGCCCAAGTGCGTATCCAGATCGAAGAAGCCGAAAATCGGGGACTCGGCTGGATTGTGTGGAATGCCAACGGCAACTACGACACCGACTGGTTCCCGACCGAGACCGAATGACCGTTCTTGCGTCCAATAGTGCAGGATCCTGCGGTGGTCTCAAGTGGTGTGCGCGACGGGGTGACCTTTTTGAGGTGATTTTATGTCTCGTCCAAAGACCCCTTGGCGGGTAGCGCGGGTAGCGCTGTTTGAGTTGGCGAGGGGGGCGTCCATTGATGATGCTGCAACGGTGGCGGGGGTGTCTGCGCGTATGGTTGACCGGTTTGTCAACGAGTATGGGCGGATGACTATACGTGAAACAAAACCACGAGCTAACGCACTCACTTTCGGGGAACGCGAAGAGATATGGATGGGTATCCAACGTGGGGAGTCAAACACTGTGCTGGCGCAACGGTTGGGAAGGTCCCGTTCAACAATCTGGCGGGAGATCACTAACAATGGTGGCCGTGAAGGCTATCGCATGTCCCGCGCCCAGGATCGTGCCCATCGACAGGGACGGCGCCAGCGTCCAACGTGGGTTGAGACTAGGCCGTGGCTGTGGGATGTCGTGGTTGGGTTGTTGCTTTACGAGAAGTGGTCACCCGAGCAGATCGCTCACCGGCTTCGCATAGAGCACCCCAATGATTCATCATGGTGGGTGTCACACGAAACGATTTATCAAGCTATCTACGTCCAAGCCAGAGGCGGGTTACGTGAAGAACTCATGGCCTGTCTGCGTAGCGGGCGCACGGCACGTAAACCGCAGCGTCGTGGAGTGACCACTGGGGGCAGGATTACTTCAAAGGTGATGATCTCTCAACGACCTAGCGAGGTTGCTGATCGGGCTGTGCCCGGGCACTGGGAAGGAGACCTCATAGTTGGCAAAGGAAACAAAAGTTACGTTGCGACACTGGTGGAACGCACCACCCGGTTAGGGATACTCATCAAAATTGACTCCAAGGACGCCGGGCATGTTGCTCAACGCCTGAGTGAACATGTTCAGACACTCCCTACCCAGCTCTTCAAGACCCTCACCTGGGACCAGGGAACCGAACTTGCTGACCATGCCGTGTTCACTATCCGGACCGGGGTCCCTGTGTTCTTTTGTGACCCTCGTTCGCCGTGGCAACGCGGCTCTAACGAGAATTTCAACGGCCTCGTGAGGCAATTCCTCCCCAAAGGAACCGACCTCTCCCAACACTCCCAAGCCGACCTTGATGAATACGCCCGACTACTCAACAACCGACCACGTAAAACGCTTAACTGGGACAAACCAGCAGAGCAATACAACCAACTCGTCGCGGCCACAGCTTGAAACCACCTGCACTATTGGACGCAAGAACGGGGGCTTTGCTAGCGGGTCTCCTTGTGCATCACATGTTCGCGACACCACTTGCAGAACTTCTTGAGCTCAATACGCTCACGCGTGTTGGTCTTGTTCTTCGTTGTCACGTAGTTACGACGCTTGCATTTCTCGCAAGCCAAAGTAATCGGCGGTCTCTTGGCGGAGGCCATTGTCATTTCCTCTCAGTGGTAGCGCGAGCCCGGAGATTCCGGGACAGCGTCACCCTCAGTCTTCTTCCAGAACGTGTCTGAAGGTTGTCGTCCCTACTTGATGATTTTGGTGACTCGGCCGGCACCAACAGTCCGCCCACCCTCACGAATAGCGAACCGCAACCCCTCATCCATAGCAATCGGATTAATCAACTCAACCGTCATCTCAGTGTTATCACCAGGCATCACCATCTCCGTACCCTCAGGCAACGACACCGAACCAGTCACATCCGTCGTCCGAAAATAAAACTGCGGACGATACCCATCAAAAAACGGGTTCTGACGCCCACCCTCATTACGCGTCAACACATACACCTGAGCCTCAAACAACGTATGAGGAGTAATCGAACCCGGCGCCGCAATCACCTGACCACGCTCCACATCCTCCTTACCCGTCCCCCGCAACAACAACCCAACATTGTCACCAGCATGAGCCTCATCCAACAACTTACGAAACATCTCCACCCCAGTAACCGTCGTCTTCTGCAACGCCCGAATACCAACAATGTCAACCTCAGACCCAATCTTCAACAACCCCTGCTCAACCCGCCCAGTCACCACAGTCCCCCGCCCAGTAATCGAAAACACATCCTCAATCGGCATCAAAAACGGCTTATCCATATCCCGCTCAGGCAACAAAATATATTCATCAACAGCCGCCATCAACTCCAAAACCTGAGCCGAAGCACCCTCATCACCCTCCAACGCCAACAACGCCGAACCACGAATCACCGGAACCTCATCACCCGGGAACTCATACTCCGACAACAACTCCCGAACCTCCAACTCAACAAGATCCAACAACTCCTCATCATCCACCATGTCAACCTTATTCAAAAAGACAACAATCCGAGGAACCCCAACCTGCAACGCCAACAACACATGCTCACGCGTCTGCGGCATCGGACCATCAGCAGCCGACACCACCAAAATCGCACCATCAATCTGCGCAGCACCCGTAATCATATTCTTCACATAATCAGCATGACCCGGCATATCAACATGCGCATAATGACGATTCACCGTCTCATACTCCACATGAGAAATCGCAATCGTAATACCACGCTCACGCTCCTCAGGAGCATTATCAATCTCATCAAAAGCAGTGAACTGCGTCACCCCACCAACAGTCTCAGCCAACACCCGCGTAATCGCAGCAGTCAACGTCGTCTTCCCATGATCAATATGACCCATCGTCCCAACATTCACATGCGGCTTCACCCGCTCAAACTTCTCCTTAGCCATAACGGCGACTCCTTCTCAAGAGTTGATTCCAACATGTACTGCGTAGCGGCGGGCAGACTTGAACTGCCGACCTCTCGATTATGAGTCGAGCGCTCTCACCGACTGAGCTACGCCGCCTCGTCGAACGTGTTGGCCGTAACAAGACACAACCCGTCCGTGACGCGCAAGCGCGCCGAGCCCTCTCCGGGGATTGAACCCGGGACCCCCGCCTTACCATGGCGGTGCTCTACCACTGAGCTAAGAGGGCGGAATATAGTCGCGCGATTCTAAAACGCAACGCTGTGCCGGGAGAAGGATTTGAACCTCCGTAGGCGACAGCCGGCAGATTTACAGTCTGCTCCCTTTGGCCACTCGGGCATCCCGGCGTAACGGCCAGGAATCATAGCGGGTTCGACTGCGGGCGGATTCTCAACAGCATGTGCGACGCCCCACAATGGAGCGGCCTATCTAATGCCGGAGCCCATCGCCTCGAGACGGGCAATCCGTTCTTCCATTGGGGGGTGCGTGGCAAACATCTTGCCAAATCGGCCGCGTCCCCTGCCGCGGCCGCCAAGCGCTTTGAACGGATCAGCAATGAAAAGCTGCGATACGGCCGGGTCGACATCCATCGGGATACGGCTGGTGCCCTGACCCAATTTCGCCAGAGCCGACGCCAGAGCGAGCGGTTGACCCGTCATCTCAGCCCCGGATCGATCGGCCTGGAACTCACGTGATCGCGAGATAGCCATTTGGATGACAACGGCAGCGAGCGGTGCGAGGATCATCGCCGCGATGGACACGATCGGGTTACCGCCGCGGTTCCTGCCTCGGCCACCCCACATCGCCATTCTTGACAACAACGATATTGCAGCGCCAACCGTGGCAGCTATCGACGAAATGAGAATGTCCCGATTGATGACGTGGGACAGTTCGTGCGCAAGCACGCCCTCGAGTTCGGATCGGCTCATCATTGACACAATGCCTGTGGTCACCGCCACTGCTGCATGTTTTGGGTTACGGCCGGTGGCAAACGCATTTGGTTGTGCAGACTCGATCACATAGATGCGAGGCATTGGGATGCGGTGCGCAGCGGCTAACGACCCGACGATGCTGTACACCTCGGGCTGCTGCTCCTGAGTAACCGGCACTGCACGCGACGACTTGAGTGCGATCTTGTCGGAGAAAAAGTACATCCCCATGTTCAGTGCCGCAGCGACACCGAGCATCACGATGGCACCCCCTCGCGACCCGAACGCAAACCCGGCCGCGACAAGCAGCCCACCGAGAAAGGCCATCAAGGCCGTGGTCTTGAGATTGTTCAACATCGGTCCAAATCCTATCCGAAATCAGCGACAAACAGACATCTCATACACAGCAAGCCGCTATGACACCCACCGACCGTGGTCGCGTCCGCGAATTCTGCCTCGAAAACGGTTGCTGCAAAGGGAAGAAGTCCGCGACGGCATTGATGAACTGTGAACTCCCTCCACGATTAGCTCATCGCCAGGTGGTACAGGGTTCGGGTAGCGGTCAATTCGTGCCGTTCCACAATCCGCGCTTGCGAGGAGACGTACCGCTCAAACATGTCACGGCTGTACGGA